>NZ_JAVLBO010000041.1:0-4175 GCF_031581085.1 Pontimonas sp. | reverse complement strand
GTCACCGGTGTGACACTCGACGTGCGCTACGAACCGGCCCGAGCGGGCGACCAGAAAGAAACCAAGGGAGCCATTGCCAAAGCCCAAGCCGAACTGGGTTACCAGCCGCAGTGGTCACTGCGAGATGGCCTCGCAGCCGAATGGGAGTGGATCCGCTCACTCGGTAGTCACTAACCGCTGAGTCCGACCGCATCAGCGCTCGCCACTGAGCGCTGGGCACGGAGCTCTTGATTACGGAGCTCTGGCTACTCCGCCTCCTGCGTCCGTCCACCGCGGCTGCCTGGGTGCTTGGGGGGACGGGCTCGGCACCAGAGGGGTGGTGTATTCGGCTTAGGCTGGAGCCATGACAACTACGGCCCACCCACTCGATGACCCAGACGCTAACCCGTTCGATATTGCCCGTGAGGCTGCCGAAGAGATTGCCGAGAAAACGGGTGTGTCCTCGCACCGCATCGCCTGCACACTCGGTTCCGGGTGGGCGCGGGCAGCTGACGTGATGGGTGAGACGGTTGCGGAAATCCCCGCCACCGAAGTGCGGGGGTTTTCCGCCCCCGCCGTAGAAGGCCACGTGGGCACTCTGCGCAGTGTGTTACTCCCCGATGGCTCCCACGCTCTGATTATTGGGGCGAGAACCCATTTTTATGAGGGCCACGGCGTGCGACGGGTGGTGCACTCGGTGCGCACCGCCGCGGCTGCAGGCGCAGAGGTGATGGTACTCACCAACGGAGCAGGGGGCATCAAGAGCCACTGGAGCCCTGGAACACCCGTACTCATTAGCGACCACCTGAACCTCACGGCGGCGTCACCGCTGGAGGGGGCCACCTTTATTGACCTCACGGACTTGTATTCCCAGCGCCTTCGCGACTTGGCCCGGATTGTCACCCCAGACCTCGACGAGGGTGTGTACGTTCAATTTCGCGGCCCGCACTACGAAACCCCGGCGGAGGTCCAGATGGCGAAAACCATGGGTGGCCACATTGTCGGCATGTCGACCGCCCTGGAGGCCATTGCGGCGAGAGAAGCGGGGATGGAGGTCTTGGGCTTCTCGCTGATCACCAACCTGGCCGCGGGAATCAGTGACTCACCACTGAGTCATGAAGAGGTGATTCAGGCGGGTAGGGACGCCGAAGCGGTCATCAGCGACATGTTGGCCAAAGTCGTGGTGTCGCTGTGAGTGACACAGCGACCGCGCTGCTCGACCAGGCACGCTCGTGGATGGACCAAGACCCTGACCCCCGCACGAGGGCTGAGCTGGCCGCCCTGGTCGACGCCGCAGAGGCGAAAGACGAGACGGCCCTGGCCGAGCTTCGCTCCCGCTTTAGTGGCCACCTCACCTTTGGCACCGCCGGACTCCGCGCCGAAATTGGCCCCGGTCCCGCCCGGATGAACCGGGTCGTCGTCTCCCACGCCGCCCACGGCCTGGGGGCGTTTTTACTCGAGAAACACTCCCCCACTACGCCGTCAGTGGTGGTCGGTTTCGACGCCCGGCACAACTCCGATGTGTTCGCGAAAGACACTGCCCACATCCTGCGGGCAATGGGCCTGCGGGTGGTGCTGTGTGAGCGGGTGACTCCGACCCCGGTGCTCGCTTTTGCGGTGCGCCACCTCGACGTTGATGCCGGGGTGATGGTCACGGCGAGTCACAACCCGCCGGCCGATAACGGCTACAAAGTGTATTTGGGAGGAGACGACGGCGGTTCCCAAATTGTCCCGCCGGCAGATTCGATGATTCACCGCGCGATTATGGCCTCGCACGACCACTCGCTCGCCTCCAGCCTGCCGCGCTCCGACGACTACGACACCGCGGGTGCGGAACTCATCGAGGCGTATCAACGCGCCACACTGCAGCTTGCCCAGAGTTTCCCGGTTGAGGGCCGGGCCACACTCTCGATTTGTTACACACCGATGCACGGGGTGGGCGGTGACGTCTTCCACTCGCTCATGAGCGATGCCGGTTTTTCATCGCTGCACCCGGTCGACGAACAATTTGCACCGGATCCGGACTTTCCCACGGTGTCTTTTCCGAACCCCGAAGAGCCCGGGGCGCTCGACCTGGCGTTTTCCCACGCCTCCACAGTCGGTGCCGACCTGATCATTGCCCACGACCCGGACGCCGATCGCCTGGCCGTCGCTCTGCCGAGCCCAGAGGGTTCCTGGCAGATGCTCTCCGGAAACGAACTGGGCGCCATTCTGGCCTCGGCGAGGGCCAAAGACGCCGTCTTGAAGGGCGAGACCGGGGTCATCGGTTTTAGTATGGTGAGCTCACCGATTGCCCAGGTGATTGCCGATCACCACGGCCTCACCGGGCAAGACACCCCCACCGGCTTCAAGTGGATCTCTCGCCTACCCGGGTTACTCTTTGGCTACGAAGAGGCACTGGGTTATTTGGTGAACCCGGAGACCGTTCGAGACAAAGACGGGATTTCTGCCGGCCTCTACCTCGCCTGCCTCGCCGCAGAACTCCACGCACAGGGAAACACCCTCTGGGATGCCCTCGAAGAGGTCAGGCGCGAATACGGGGGCTTCGCCTCCGATCAGATTTCTCTGCGCTTTGACACAATGACGATTGCCCAATCGGTCATGGGCGAAGTTCGAGCGGCTCCGGAAAGCGTGTTTTCCTCCCTCGATATCGACAGCGTCGATGACCTGCTGACGGGGGGCGAAGGTGATGTTGCCGTCGACCTCATCGTGTTCAGACTGGCAGGAGGCAGTCGCATGATCGTTCGACCGAGTGGAACGGAACCGAAACTCAAGGTGTATCTCGATACTCTGCGGCCCGAGCAGAGTCTCGCCGAGTCGGACCTCGAGGGGCTCCGGATAAGCGTGAGAAGCGCCATCGATGAGTTACTCGCCCGCGTCACGGACGTGTGATGACCACCCCGGGGCGCAGAAGCTGGATTGGCCAGGTACGACTTCGCTGGGAATACCAAAGAGACCTCGCCACCAATCCTGCCTACGACAAAAACGAAGGAATTTACACCCCGCAGCCGATTCCCACCCCTTGCGGCTGCGATGAGCCGCACCGAATGGATGCCACGGACTGGTCAGGCATTACCCAACCCATCACCATCACCTACCGGCGGGGCACGGAAGGAATGGGCAATGTTCTCCTCCGCGGGTTTCAACTCGCCGACATGCTCACGAGCCTCGGGGCACCGGTTCCGATCAAGGTCCAGGCGCTGGAAAACCTCCACCGAGCCAAGCCTCGGGGCGAAATACTCATCGTCTTGAAGACCGCCATTCGGATGAAATCAGAGCCGATTCTTCGTGCCTTCGCCAGGCGGGGCAATACGTTGCTATTCGACGTGGTCGACGGTCTCGTGCCGGAGAAAATCGAGGGGTTGTGCGATGCGTATATTTGCTCCAGCCTCACCGAAGACCGGTTTCGCCGACACCGCGGGCATCACACCATCGTGTCGTATCAGTCTCCCGACCAGCGCACCCCCGTGTTCCCGCTCGAGCACAGAGAGTTCGCCCACGTCTACTACGGGCTGAGTGAAAATGCCCGGCATCTCGACAAGCTGGCAGATCTTGATGCGGTGGAATTCAGCGAGATGCCCCCGCACCGAAGCTCCGAACCACTCCCGTCGGTTTTCGACACCCTCCGTCGCTACAGCCACCACTATTCGGTGAGGGCGTGGAACGACCGGGACGGCTTCAAACCGATGATGAAGGGGTTTTTTGCCGCCCGACTGGGGGCGGTGGCAATCGCCTCGGCCGAGGACGAAGAATCACGCCTCGTACTGGGCGACGACTACCCCTACCTCGCGAAAAGCTCCTCCCTGGAAGACGTAAAAGCCATCATCGACTACGCCAGAGACACCCACCTCGGAGAGGAATGGCACCGAGCAGTTGACACAATGCGCGAGCTTCGTCACATGTCCTGCCCGGTAAAAACCGCGCAAGACCTGGTGGCAGGCCTTCGGGGGCTTTAAGAGCCCCCACCGCTAAGCTGTGGCGGAATTCCTCACGGTGAGAGCTAGTCCAACGGGGGGGTTCCGACGAATCTGTGGTGTTAAAAGATGTCAAGGCGCTATCGAGCTCGGCTTCGTAAAACGCATCTGGGGAGGCTACGCCTCAAAATAGAGCGCCGATTCAACGTCCGCTTGGACCATGTCGACCGCTTGCGGGTGCGCACCGGGCGCTCTCATCGCGCCGAGCTCGGCGAGTACGAG
>NZ_JAVLBO010000040.1:0-4436 GCF_031581085.1 Pontimonas sp. | reverse complement strand
TTTGTCGCCTAACTCTTGCAGGAATTGTAAGTTAACCGCTGCAGGAATTGTAAGGTAACTGCTGCAGAAATTGTCTAGTAGAGGTCTCATGAATCCGCGGATCGAGCTTTGCCAGAGAGTAAAAAGCATCCCCTCGGGCCTTTTAGCTAATCAAGAATGAACTGTCTGGTGGCCTCTGATTCGAATGGCCCAAGCTTCACCGAGAGGTGATAACTGGCACCACCTCCTGGCATCTGAGTCCGTTCGTCATTGCAGGTCTCCGGGTTAGACCGGGTTCGATCCCAACCAATCGCCGCGGTGCTGCGCTCAGCACCGGGCTGAAGGGTGATCGTCATCGGCGCTCCGCCCTCCTGGCAGTGTGTCGATAGCCAAATCAGATCGGGGTTGTCTCTGGCCCCGGAATCAATCATCAGCTCCTGGACGTCGCTTCCCACCTCGAGCTCACACTCCGTGGCACCGGTGTTTCGCACTGTGAGCCACACCTGGGGCTCGGCACCTGGCGCGTAACGAACCTCATCGGTTTCAGCGATGAGTTCGATCTGCGAGTCGGTGCACTCTGCAACCGGAACAACTTCTTCCATGAGCTGGTCCTCTTCCGGCTCCTCTGTTGCTGAAGGCGTACCTCCGAGGCTCGGCCGCCAGATGATCAAGGCAACCACCACGATGACGGCGAGGAGTCCGCCGAACACCGCAATACGCCTGCGTCGATACACCGCAGCTGATGGCTCGCGAGCAACACCGGACATGTCATAAGAGTACGAGCCCACCGACCCAAATCCCGCCTACCGGGCCGGCGTGCCCAGATGCAACACGGCACTTGGAGTGACTATCCAGGCTCCACAGCGACCTGACAGGTCCCTCGCCGCCTGCTCCCGGTGTTTCCCGTGCTCACGCACGCAGTGAGGAGTTACGTCAGTTGCTTCAACATTCGGGCGTTACCCAGTGTGTTGGGTTTCACCCGCGCCAGATCTAAAAACTCTGCAACGCCCTCATCGGGAGATCGCACCAGTTCGACATACACATCGGTGTCCACAATCGAATTGGTCACTTCCTGGTAGCCGCGCTCCAAGAAAAATTCAACCTCAAAGGTGAGGCAGAACAGGCTGGTGAGCCCCAGCGACCGCGCCCTGTGCTCGAGCGCATCCAGGATGGCACCACCAACCCCGGTGCCTTTCACCGAGTCCCTCACCGCGAGGGTGCGCACCTCGCCGAGGTTTTCCCAAAACACGTGGAGCGCACCGCAGCCCACCAATTGGCCGTCCTGCTCTGCCACCACAAATTCTTGAACGGCTTCATAGAGCATCACCAGTTCTTTCCCCAGCAGGATGCGCCTCTCCACCAGCGGTTCAATGAGCTCTTGAATGGGGCGGATATCAGCTGTCGTGGCCGGCCGCAGCGTGGTTTCTGGCGACAGGGTGCCTGAAGAAAAAGAGCCTGGGGGAGTGGAATTCACTCCCCCAGGCTACGGCTTTCTTAGTCTGTTGGCTCTCTCAGACCGCCTGGGCGGTCTGAGGTGAGTGGTGACCTAGGACTCGGTTGCTCCCGCTCCCACCGGTTCCGGGCTCGCCGGAGTAGTGGTGGTGAAGGTGAACTCAGAGCCGTCGAAGTCCACTTCGACGTGTTGGCCGGGGTTCAAATCTCCCGTCAGGATTCGCTCAGAGAGCGCATCCTCGACGTTTTGCTGAACGGCCCGGCGCAGTGGTCTCGCACCCAAGGTGGGGTCCCACCCGAGGGTGATGAGTTCTGCTTTGGCCTTGTCGCTGACGTTGACCGTCATATCCCGATCCAGCATCCGCTCGCGCAGACTCTTCACGAACAGTCCCACAATCTGCAGGAGCTCTTCTTGGCTCAGCTGCGGGAAGACGACCGTCTCATCGACACGGTTGAGAAACTCCGGCTTGAAGTTCTTCTTCAGCTCTTCGACCACCTTGGAGCGCATGGCCTGGTAACTGGCCTCTTCGTTGCCTTCCAGGGTGAAGCCCACGGGGCCTCCGGTGATGTCCTTGGTTCCCAGGTTGGTGGTCATGATGATGACGGTGTTCTTAAAGTCCACCACTCGGCCTTGACCATCAGTCAGGCGGCCCTCTTCCAACACTTGGAGCAGGGAGTTGAAAATATCCGGGTGGGCTTTTTCGATTTCATCGAAGAGCACCACACTGAAGGGCTTCCGGCGGACCTTTTCGGTCAGCTGGCCACCGTCTTCGAACCCGACGAACCCTGGAGGGGCACCAAACAGGCGAGAGACGGTGTGCTTTTCACCGTATTCACTCATGTCGAGTGAGATCAGGGCATCTTCATCGTCAAAGAGGAACTCGGCGAGTGCTTTTGCCAGCTCCGTCTTTCCCACACCGGTGGGACCCGCGAAGATAAACGAACCGCTGGGGCGCTTCGGGTCTTTTAGACCCGCGCGCGTGCGGCGAATCGTCTTCGAGAGGACAGAAATGGCTTGTTCTTGACCGATAACTCGCTCGTGGAGTGCCTTTTCCATGAAGACCAGGCGAGCGGTTTCTTCTTCGGTGAGTTTGAACACGGGAATACCGGTCGCTGCCGCGAGCACTTCGGCAATCACGCCTTCGTTGACGGTTCCGGTTCCCGCCGCTTCACCGCTTCTCCACTGCTTTTCTAAGCGCAGGCGCTCACCCAGCAGGGTTTTTTCTTCGTCTCGAAGCGAGGCCGCTTTTTCGAAGTCTTGACCTTCGATTGCTTCTTCTTTTTGCTTGCGCACAGCGGCAATTTTTTCGTCAAACTCGCGCAGCTCCGGGGGGCTGGAGAGGATACTAAGCCGCATCCTGGCACCGGCTTCATCGATGAGGTCGATGGCCTTATCTGGCAGGAACCGATCCTGCACGTAGCGATCGGACATGTTCACGGCTGCTTCGATTGCTCCATCGGTGATGGACACACGGTGGAAGGCTTCGTACTTGTCGCGAAGACCTTTCAAAATGTTGATGGTGTGGGCGGGGCTTGGCTCATTGACCTGCACCGACTGGAAGCGGCGCTCCAGCGCCGCATCTTTTTCAAAGTGTTTGCGGTACTCATCGAGAGTCGTGGCACCCACCGTCTGGAGCTCACCACGGGCAAGCAGTGGCTTCAAAATACTGGCCGCATCAATAGCACCCTCAGCAGCACCGGCGCCGACCAGGGTGTGAATCTCGTCAATGAAGACGATGATGTCGCCGCGGTTTTTGATTTCTTTCGTGACCTTTTTCAGGCGCTCTTCAAAATCACCGCGGTAGCGACTACCGGCAATAAGCGAACCCAAATCCAACGAGTAGAGCTGCTTGTCTTTGAGTGTTTCTGGAACGTCACCCTTCACGATCGCTTGGGCGAGGCCCTCCACGACCGCGGTCTTTCCGACACCGGGTTCACCGACCAGCACTGGGTTGTTCTTGGAGCGGCGAGAGAGGATCTGCATGACGCGCTCCATCTCGCGCTCGCGACCGATCACCGGGTCAAGCTTGGCGTCGCGGGCTGCCTGGGTGAGGTTTCGACCAAACTGGTCCAGAACCTGCGAACCCTTGTCGGTGCCACCCTCCTGGCCGCCCACCGAGACCTGCTCTTTGCCCTGGTAACCAGACAGCAGTTGAATCACCTGCTGGCGCACGCGATTCAAATCAGCACCCAACTTCACCAGGACCTGTGCGGCAACGCCCTCACCTTCACGAATGAGGCCCAGGAGGATGTGCTCGGTGCCGATGTAGTTGTGGCCCAGCTGCAATGCTTCGCGGAGGCTCAGCTCAAGGACCTTCTTGGCACGGGGAGTAAAAGGAATGTGACCGGTGGGCTGTTGCTGGCCCTGGCCGATGATGTCTTGAACCTGCTCGCGCACCGCATCGAGCGAAATCTCCAGGGATTCCAACGCTTTGGCCGCAACGCCTTCACCCTCGTGAATGAGTCCCAGGAGGATGTGCTCGGTGCCGATGTAGTTGTGGTTGAGCATCTTGGCTTCTTCTTGGGCCAAGACCACCACACGACGTGCTCGGTCAGTAAACCGCTCAAACATGATTTCTATCCTCTCCGCGGGGTGGGGAGCTGGAAGCACTCCGCGATGTTTCGAGAGTAATTGGAACAGGGCTGTGATTGCCGGGGTGTTCGCCCCCAGCGTGAGCAGTTATGGTGAGCGGGATGTCGAGAACGGATGTGGGTGAACCTCAGGTTGACACTACTGCGCCTGCTTTACAGCAGCCGGGTGATGTAGTCGTCACGGCCCCACGCGAGGTGCCACTCGGTGGCTTGCGAGCGATGACCGTCCGGCGGACACTACCCAGCAGACATCGCACCACTATTGGGCCCTGGTGTTTTCTGGACCACTACGGCCCTGACCCGGTCAGTGTGACCGGGGGGATGCAGGTGGCACCGCACCCCCACACCGGCTTGCAAACCGTGAGTTGGTTGTTTGAGGGCGCTATTCACCACCGGGATTCGACCGGCTCAGA
>NZ_JAVLBO010000003.1:0-76797 GCF_031581085.1 Pontimonas sp. | reverse complement strand
GGTGTGGATATCCAATATTCAGTGCAGACCGAGGGTGTCCCGTCGTGCGATATTGATGATAGCGATACCCCAACGGTGACGTTCAGTGCGACCGGAACCTGTGTGATTCGAGCGACGGCCTCAGAGGGTGGTAAGTACCAATCGGCGACGACGGATGTCACCCTCACGGTGACGAAGACCGCGCAGACCATTACCTTTACCGCACCGGGCGATAAGACGTACGGCGATTCGTCTTTTTCTCTCACCGCGAGCGCCAGTTCATCGGAGTCCGTGACTGTGACCCATAGCGACGCCGATATTTGCACCGTCTCCGGCACGACCGTGACGATTGTGTCTGTTGGCACCTGCACGCTCACTGCCTCACAGTCGGGAACGGATAGCTATGCGGCAGCGACCGATGTGGTGCGTTCTTTCACGATTGCACCCAAAGCACTCACCATGACGGTATCGATTGACGACAAGGACTATGACGGGTCGTCCGCGGCCACAGTCGCGTCACCCTCGCTCAGCGGCTTGGTGTCGGACGACTCCGTCTCAGTCGTGTCCGATGAGATCACGGCGGCGTTTGCTAATCCCGACGCTGGGTCTTCCAAACCAGTCTCTGTGACTCTCGGGGACGGAGTGTTGTCTGGCGACCGCTCCGATCGCTACACCGTCACTGTCGCCTCAACCCCCACGGCGAGCATTAATAAGGTCAATCAGGCGACACTGTCTTTTGCTTCGGCGTCATCGATGACGTTTGGTGAATCACTCGAGTTGGTCGCCATTGGTGGGTCCGGTTCGGGAGGCTTGTCCTACGACTACGTGTCGGGTCCCTGTTCGGTGACGGACTCCACGGTCACGACCAGTGGTGCCGGAAGCTGTGTGGTGACGGCTACCCGCGCGGCCAGTACCAACTACAACGCCCAGACCACGTCGAATTTCACCATCACGGTCAATAAAGCCAACCAGAGCATTAACTTCACCTCTTCTGTGCCGGTATCGGCTGTCTCGGGTACGACCTACACCCCCACGGCCACGGCGACCTCCGGCGAGACGGTGTCCTTTGATATCACTACGGGCCGTGACACGGTGTGTTCGATTTCATCTGGTGTGGTGACGTTCCTCACATCGGGCACCTGTGTGATTGAGGCAAGCCAAAGCGAGGGCGATGACTACAACGCGGCACCTTCCGTGACCCAAACCATCGTGGCGGGAAAAATTAACCAAACGATTTCTTTCCCCGCCATTTCCGGCAAGGACTTTGATGATCCGGCCTTTAGTGCGGGAGCATCCGTGTCGTCTGACCGAGAGATCACCTACGCCACCAGCACATCCTCAGTGTGTGGGGTGGACTCCAGTACCGGTGTGATCAACATCAAAACCGTGGGTGACTGCACCGTCACGGCCTCTTCCGCCGGAGATGATTCCTACGCGGCGGCATCCGATGTGACCAGGACCTTCACGATTTCGCCGGTACTTGCCGGGAAACCGTCGATCACTTCGGTGTCGTTTGGTGACTCGTCGGTGACCGTTGCCTTTGGTGCACCCGGCTCAACCGGTGGCGACGCCATTGATGGCTATCAGGTGGTGGCGACCAGCTCAGGTGGCAGTGTGACGAAACCTGACTGTTCGACCACTTCGCCCTGCACCATCACAGGGCTCACCAACGGTGAGGCCTACACCCTCACGATTGCGGCGATTAACGCTGCCGGTGTGGGCCCTGCTTCTGATTCGTCACCGTCGATTACCCCGGCCACCATTCCCGATTCGGTCTCAGCGCTCGCGACCACTCCCGGCGACGAGCAACTGGTGGTGAACTGGTCGAAGGCGACGAGCTTCGGTGGGGGCACATTCACCGAGTATGAGCTGTTTTACCGAGTGCGCGGCAATTCGTGGAGTAGCCCCGTGTCCATCAGTACGGTCAACACTGAGACGTACACCATCACGGGCCTGACTAACGGCACGGCCTATGACGTCAAAGTGGTCACCATTTCGTCGGTGAACGGCGAAGAGCTGTCGTCGAATACGGCGACAGCGCTCGGTGTTCCCGCAACAGTGCCGGATGCTCCGACTGGTCTGACACTGACCGCACTGTCGAACACGACGGCAGCGGCGGCCTGGACTGCTCCACTCGATGACGGTGGTGCCACCATTTCCGGTTACAACGCGAACCTCACCTGCAGTTTCGACAACGCAACCGATGCGTTTTGTTCACTGACCGGCCTCACCGCCGGTTCCCGAGTCACCTTCACGGTGGGGGCAACCAACCTGATCGGAACGGGGTCAGTAGCGACCGTCGCCATCACCATGCCGGGGGGTTCGTCCGGTTCCGATGACGACGATGACGACCGCCAGCCCACCACGACACCTGCTCCCCCCCGGTTGCCCACTGCGGGGCCCGGCCTACCGGGCTCTCCCCGATTGCCCCTCCCCCCGTCGCCGGCGCCACGCCCAGAAGTGATGGACGGACCGTTCCAACCCCCGAATCCTCCCACCGGCACGGGACCGAGGGCATATGTGGGCGGTGTCCCGGCACCGGTCACCTCCACCCCCCGAAACGATGGAGGGGTTGATGTTCAGACCGGCACCTTCCGCCTCGGTCTTTTGCCGGGGCGTCCCCCCGGGCAAGGCACCACTATTCCCGCCGGTGGTGGCGTGACGCTGGGGCCCGGGCAGGACCCGGAGCTCTCCGGGGGTGGTTTACTGCCCGGCTCGAGTCTGCAGGTGTTCCTGAGCGGTGGAGATGGGCGGGAAATCGGGCGCGTACCGGTTCACTCGGACGGCACCTTCGAGGGAGGAATGACTTTTGCCGCCGGGGCCGACGAAAGGCCTTTGCCGGTCGGCCCGACCATGGTCCAAATGGTCGGCTACGACGCTGAGGGGAATCAAACCGTGGTGGAAATCCCGGTCAATATTGCCCAGGGAGCCCCAGCGCCGGAGCC
This sequence comes from Pontimonas sp., assembly GCF_031581085.1. NCBI lineage: Bacteria > Bacillati > Actinomycetota > Actinomycetes > Micrococcales > Microbacteriaceae > Pontimonas > Pontimonas sp. Next base: position 73,873 of record NZ_JAVLBO010000003.1, on the reverse strand, counting down.
CAACCGTGAGGTGGGGCAGTTGCCCGATCTTGTGCGCGGTCAGTCTCTGGCCACATCGGCGGGCATCCCCGAAGCTTTTCGCGTCACGGCGTTTCCCGAGCCTGGGCGGGTGGAGATGACCAATGGGGAATGGACGTTCGCCGTGACCGTCGGTGAGGACGGCGGCGAAGTCAGGGACCAGGAGGGCTCGGCCGAGGTTCGACTTGTTCAAGAGCGCGTGGCGAGGGCCTCCGGTTCGGGCTTTCAAGCCGCGACTCGTGTCGATGTCTGGCTCTTTAGCGAGCCGACCCTCCTGGGCAGTGTGATTGTCGCGGAAGACGGCTCCTTTGACACCGATTTTTACCTCGATGGACGCTTTGCCACAGTCGGTGACCACACCCTTCAACTCCAAGGGGTGGGCCCCGATGGGTACACCAAGGCCGTGAATCTCGGGGTCACGATCGAACAACCCCCCGCGCCCCCCACGGTGCTAAGCGCAGGGTCGCTCGTTCTCTGGTCCACACTCATCCTGCTCGCCCTCGCTCTGCTGGCGGTGACACTCTCTAGGAGATGGCGTCGAGCTGAAGGCTAGGACGGCGGGTGGGCCGACGATGGGCTTGAAAAGCGCTCGGCACACTGGGCGCTCTCGAGCGGCCACGGGCTATCGCTTCTGTCAACCCCAACACCCGGTTCCCCGGGTGTGTTCTCCCCGGCGCGGACGCGGCGAGACGGGCACCCGCACCTCACCTCCGTGTTGCGGTGCGGGGCTGCATTGAGGTTGGCACCATCCTCGGGGCTTAGCCTGTCGATGAGGAGAGGGGTCGAGCGTGTTGACGGAGACCGACTGGCTCAGCTGGTTGTGGGCGATCGCGGGCGCAAGCTTCATTGGGGGCTTTTTGCTGTGGGTGACCAGCAGTTGGTGGAAAGACTTCTCCTCCCGGCGCACCGACCGTGGTGCGGACGACGACTTTGACCAGCCACCCGTGCCCCGGCCACAGGCTTTTGGGGTGGACCTCATGGTGCTCGGACTGATCATCCTGGTCATCACCCTGATTACGGCGCTGTTTCTGCCTCGCTAGCCAGGGCGCAACTGGTCGGGGAGATGGGCCTCGCTTTGTGGTTACCAGGCGCGGTGTGTGGCCAGTAACGGTGCGAGCTCCCCGCGGAAATCCAGAGCATCCGGGTGGGCTTTGGTGATGAGGCTGACGGCGACAAAGCCCAGCACACTGACGCCCGCCACACTGCCGACAAGAAGCGGATTAAACACGCTGACGCCTTGGAACAATGCCAGCCACACGGCGGTAATCGCCCCACCCAGCAGGGAGGCGAGTGCGCCCCAGTGGGTCGCACGCCGCCAAAAAAACGCCCCCACAATCGTCGGCACCATGACCATCAGTCCCGCTGCGGAGAGCGACGCCAACTGGTCGACAATGTCGGCCGACTGCAGGGCAAAGTAACTGGCGAAGACGATCACGACCACAACCACAGTGCGTCCGATCACGATTTGGGTGCGATCCTTCACGCCGCGTTGGCGGGAGAAATCCCTGGCCACCATGGAGCCGAGGGTGAGGGCGATTGAGTCCAGCGTGGAAATGGCGGCCGCCAAAATACCCACCACCAGAAATAACACCACCGGCACCGGGATCAGCCCGCTGTTGAGCAAAGCGGGGGAGGCGTTAGAGGTGTTGTCCAAATCGGGGGCGACCTGAAGGGCGATAAACCCCCACACCACGGCGACCTGGGTGAATACCAGGCCGAAGCCTAAAACCCACAGCACCATGTTGCGCATGGACCGGAAATCTTTAATGATGAACAGCCGCTGGGCCACCTGCGGGTTGGAGATGGCAAAAAAGAACCACGGCACGGCCAGAGCGATAAATGTCCCCAGACTCCACAGCCCCGGACCGGGAACGCTCAACCATTCGGGGTTGTTCTCGAGGGTGAGTGAGACGAAACCGTCGACGCCGCCGAGGGCGGCGATGGCGAACCCGACCGCGATCAGGCCACTGATGAGCATCATGGCCGCTTGGGCAGCGTCGGTCCACGCCACCGAGCGCAATCCGGCAAACAGCGTCCAGACAATCGCGAGTACCGCTCCGATGAGTACCGCTTGGAACAGGTCGAACGAGTCGTCGGTAACCCCGGAGAGCAGAAGTCCAATACCGGCCATTTGGGTGGTGCAGTAGGGCAGCAGGAAGACGAGCGAGAGCAGCGCCATCAACCGTGAGACTCGGCGATCGCCGTAGCGGGCACCAAACATTTCGGTGGGGGAAATAAACCCCCACCTCTTCGAGGCCAGCCAGTAGCGCGGCGCAAAGATCACCAGCAGGCTCAAGCCGGCGAAGTAGACCAGTTCAAAACCGAGCGCGCCAACCCCACCGCGGTAGGTCAAACCGGTGAGGACGACGAGCATGAACGCGGAGTAGGTGGTCGCCGCGTAGCTCAAACCCGCGACGATTGAACCGGTGGTGCGCCCGGCGAGGAAATAATCGGTGGCGGTGCCGCGATTCGCCCGAGTGGCCACGATGGCCAGGGTGATTCCCAGAGCGGTGAAGGCACCGATGGACAACCAGATCAGGGTGCTAGAAATCATTCGTCATCCCTCCAGCTGGCCACACCCCAGTAGATAAAGCCGGCCACCACCAGGGAAAAGCCGGTCCAGAAGCCGTAAACGGCAAAGGAGCCCACCAGCGGCGAGAGCCACAGGTACGGAACGATGAAGGCCGAGGCCACACTCAGCGCCACGACCACCAGCCACGGCCGAAAACCCCGACGTGGTCTCTGGGCCAGGGAGCGTTCATGGTCGTGTTGTTCGTGTTCTCGTTGTTCGTGTTCTTTGTCTGTTTCGTCCATGTGTTCTCCCGCGTGCGGTGTGATTCCAGCCTGTCAATAAACCCTCCACGACACCACCACAGCGCGGCCACCGCACGGCGACGGCGGCGAGGGCTGCCCTAGTGCCTAGGTGTCTGTGCCGTTGGCTTCGCGGGCGAGGCGAAAAAACGCTTCGGCCTCGCTCGCTGCCGGGTAGGAGGCTTGCGCTCCCGGGCGTTCCACGCTGGATGATGCGGCGTGTACTGCAGCGTGGAGTGCTTGCTGCCAGGAGAAGCCGTGACTGAGCAGCGCGACGAAATAGCCCACACAGCAGTCGCCGGCACCCACCGTGTCGATCGGGGTTACGGCGGGAGCGGGGGTGAAAAATGGCCGCTCTCCCAGTCGATAGCCCACCGCGCCGTGTGAGCCCAGTGTGACGATCAGATGGCAGCCAATTGCGCTCGCCCAGTCGGGGAGTGCGGCGAGGATGTCATCGAGCGGGCCATCGAGTGAGATGGTCATTCCGTGGCCGGCCAGGAGTGCCTCGGTCTCAATTTCGTTGGCAATCAGCCAATCGGTGTGTTCGAGAATGCCGGGCTGTAGGTCACCAAAGGGCGCGGTGTTGAGAACAGTGGTGAGACCGGCCGCCTTCGCGCTCACCAGCCCTGCATGCACGACGTCTTGGTGGAGCTCGAGTTGGCTGATGAAGTAGCCCGCTCCGGGGTGGGCCCCGACGGCCTGCCCGACCGAATCGGGCTCTAAGTGCGCTGAGGCGCCAAGAAACACCGCGATGCGGTTCGCACCGGAGGGCTCAACCCAGATTGTGGCGTTTGCGGAAGGTCCCGGCACGACGAGCAGGTGCTCCAGGTCGATATTCTCCGCCTCCAGGCCAGTGCGCATCATGGTCGCAAAAGAATCGTCGCCGAGGGCGCCAATAAAACTGACGCCCGCGCCGGCGCGAGAAGCGGCCACGGCCTGGTTCGCTCCCTTGCCCCCGAGGCCCATCTGGAAATCTGTCGCGATGACGGTTTCGCCCTCGGTGGGAGTGTGTGGCAGGTAGGCGTTGAGATCGACATTGCTATTTCCCAACACGACGATGTCAGCCTGACTCATCGGACCCCCTCGGTGAGACCTCCAGCGACGAAATACGTCGTCTGGAGACTGTATCGCGATGGGGATTTACGGCGAGCGCACAGATGTTCAACAGAAACCTGCGTAGAGGTATAACAGAAACCTGCGTAGAGGTATAACAGAAACCTGCGTAGAGGTATAACAGAAACCTGCGTAGAGGTATAACAGGCAACAGCTCTGACGGCCGGCGCCCCGATGGCGTCGCCGTCGTGCCTCTAGCCCTGCTGGGACCCTAGTCGCGAGGCTCGGGTCCTCCAGCGCAGATGATCGTGTGGGGCGTCAGCCCTCACGTGGTGCGGGCTGAACATTTCGGGTCCCTCCCGCGCGGGTAAATAGTGTGCTCGGGGCACGGTGCTCCTTGCAGGCTGTTGCCCTCATTCGGCGCATCAGACTGACGAATATGTGTCGGAAGAGAGTGGACTGGGGACAACTTGTGCAACAATGTAACGGGACGCGTTACGTTTTGCGCGTGGTTTGCTCTTTTGGGACTGCCGCGACAGAAAAGATGTTTTATGGTCAATGCCCACCGCGGTGGCATCCAAGGCTTTGTCTCGCTGCGTTGGCCCGGCTGACGGTGTTGGAGGCAGCCCATGCCCTGTCCGATCTCCACGCCACGAGAGGGCTCGCTCTGGAGAAATTACGGGGGAATCACTTGGGCATGTGGAGTATTCGGATAGGCAGACAGTGGCGCATTATTTTTCGTTGGGGTCCTGACGGGCCGGAGGAGGTTGAAATCATTGACTATCACTGACAGTTCTCGGACGCTGATTCCTCGAAACCGCCAGCAGCCGATGGCTGCCGCAGCTGCGCCCGGAGACATCTTGTTGAAAGATTTCCTGCGCCCGGCCCGCATTACGCAACGCGGCCTTGCCCGCGCAATAGCTGTGCCCCCCATTCGCATCAGTGAAATTATTCGTGGCAAGCGGGCAATCAGCGCGGATACCGCGCTGCGCTTGGCGGCGTTTTTCTCCACCACTCCCCAGTTTTGGCTCAGCTTGCAAACCAATTGGGAGTTGTCTCGCACGGCCCACGCCCATCGCGAGACGTACGCTCGCATTCAGCCTCACAAGGGGTGAGTGCTAAGGGCGTCACACATGAAGCGTGTGTTGTGAGAGCGGTCGACCGCTGAGCCCTTTTCCCTCTCTCGTTTTTTCTCCCTTTCTCCCTCTTATTCTCGGGGAAGACTTTTTCGAGAAAACTTTTCCAGGCGTACAGCTCACGCCAAGGCTTTACACCACCTATTCGGTGCTCATCCTTACCCCCTTCGCATCGGGTAAACAGCCGGTGAACATCTGGGCTGCCTACGTTCGTCTTAGCGCCACCCGGCAAACAGCCGCGGTGGCGTGTGCATCACTTCTGAACACAATCACGGAGGTAACACATGAAGAAAACCCTGATGGCTGGACTTGCAGCAGCCACTCTGGTGCTCTCTGGCTGCGCCGCAGCCGACGAAGAGGTCGCCCCAGAAATGGAAGAAACCGTCGAAGAAACGGTTGAAGAAAACGTCGAAGAGACGGACGCGGTCGAAGAAGAGACCGAGCCCGCTGTCGAGCCCGAAGCCGGAGACATCGTCGCCGTCGCCACAGAGGCGGGTTCATTCTCCACTCTTGTCGCCGCGATTGACGCCGCCGGATTGGTCGAGACTCTTCAGGGAGAGGGCCCGTTCACGGTCTTCGCTCCCACCGATGAGGCATTCGCTGCGCTACCCGAAGGCGTGCTCGACGCACTCCTCCTGGAAGAGAACCTCGAAGTTCTCCAGCAGATCCTCACCTACCACGTAGTGCCCGGTGAAGTAATGGCTGCCGATGTCACCACCGGTGATGTCGCCACCGTCGAAGGCTCCACCGTCGCGATCGAGGTCGGTGACCAGGTGACCCTGAACGGCACCGCCACGGTGGTGACCACTGACGTGGAAGCCTCCAACGGTGTCATCCACGTGATCGACCAGGTCATCCTGCCCGAGGGCGTGGACCCCGCAACACTCGTCGAGTAAGTAATCGACTCGTGAAAGGGCCGGTGGCGTATGCCACCGGCCCTTTTTCGTCCCCCACTCACCCCCGCGACCTACACTGTCGCCATGGCGAACCCGTGCACGGTGGTGGTGACACTGGAGCCTTTGCCGGGATGCGCCGATGAGGTTCAGACCGTGGTCGCGCGTGAGCTCGAGGAAATACGCGGTGCTGCGGGGTGCGAAGCGTATGAGCTCTACCGCGCGGTGGATGACACGGTGTGGCTTATCGAGCGGTGGTCGAGCAGGGAAGACTGGCAGGCCCATTTCGATCAGCCGGCGATCGCTCGGCTGAAAAGAGACCTCACGCCCTTATTGGCGGCGGCTGCCACGCGCCGTGAAATGTATTCCGCGCGGTGAGTGTCTTACCCCCAACACGCCCGGAGCGGGCCACAGGCTGTGGGCTGGCCGTGGGTATCGGTATTCAGGGCGCCCGCACACCCGCTGGACATCTCCCCGCCACCTCGTGCTCCTAGCGTGAGAACATCACCGCGCTTCGGCCCGTCGCGCGAGGTCGTGCACGTTCACACCTGGCGGGCCATCCCCATAAAGGAGATCACTATGACTGATTCGCACAACGAATCACCCAACGAACCAGGCGACATTGTCGCTGTTGCCACCGAAGCGGGAAGCTTTAGCACCCTCGTCGCCGCGGTGAGCGCCGCTGGCTTGGTCGAAACCCTCCAAGGCGAAGGCCCCTTCACGGTGTTTGCCCCCAGCGACGACGCCTTTAGCGCACTGCCCGATGGTGTCGTTGAGGCACTACTGGTCGAGGACAACCGCGAGGTGTTGACCAAGGTCCTCACCTACCACGTGGTCCCCGGCAAGGTGATGGCCGCCGAGGTCACTACCGGAGATGTGGCAAGCGTTGAAGGTTCGAGCATCGCCGTGAACGTCGGCGACACGGTCACCTTAAACGGTTCCGCCACGGTCACCGCGACCGACGTGTTGGCCTCAAACGGTGTCATCCACGTCATCGACGCAGTGATTCTTCCCCCGGGAGTCGACGCCGCCGCACTGGTGGCCTAGCGACCCCTTCCCCCTAGGGGATGCGCGCCGTGGCCGGGGTTTAGTCCCCGCCACGGCGCGTCGTGTTTCGCCGCCGAATCCGCAGGGCAATCCACAGCACGATACTGAGGGCGACGAGTAGGCCAAGCCACGGCACGATCACTCCGAAGAAGACGATGCTTCCGGCGAAGAAGGCGAGCATCGCCTGCCAGCCGGCGACGATTCCGTCGACAAAGCCGTCTGGCTCGCGCTCCGGGGCGTCTTCGGGGGAGCGAATATCGACTCCGATGGAGGCGTATTGGACCTGGTCGCTTAAGTAGTTTCGCTGCGAGTTCAGCGAATCCAGTTCACCCTGTCGCTCGGAGAGGGCCGTTTCGATTTCGACGAGGTCGGCCGTGCTGGCAGCGTCCTCGAGAAGTTCTTGCAGGCGCTCGATGCTTCCCTCCAACACCGCTATGCGCGCATCCAGGTCCACCACCTGCAGGGTGACGTCTTGGTTGGACAGCGTCTTGGATTCCAGTACGCCCAGGGCCTCAATGGCGTCCAGGGTGTCTTCGAGTGCGTCCGCGGGAATTCGCACCCACAGTGACGCGCGGGGGGTGTTGCCATCGATTTGCGCCGTTTCGCTTCGTGAGTCGACCCGGCCGCCGGCAGCGTTCACTTGTGTTTCGACCGCATCGGCGGTGGCGAGGGGGTCCTCCGCGGTGAGGTATAAATCGCCGGTGATGATCTGGGATCGCTCGGCCGAGTCAGCACCGGCGCCCTGCGGGGTGCTTTCCTGACCACCCTCTTGACTTCCGGGGGCCATCTCCTGGGTGAGGGCGTCGTTCGAGTATGAGGGGGCGAGGGACTCTGCCGTCTCCACCCCGCTCACGCGGTCGGTGCTCGTGTCGGCGCTGGTGCAACCGGCGAGGGCGAGCACACCGGTGAGGGCGAGCGCACCGGCGAGGGCGAGGCGTTGAGAGGTCTTCATGGCGACAGAGTATGGCTTTTGGGGACGCGATTTCTATGGAGGGGCTCAATGATGGGGGAAACCGTGCCGGCCACAGCGGGGGCATACTGAAGGTATGGCGGTTCGAGGTATCTGGCCTTTTCGGCGCACTCCTCCTTTGCACGTGGCCACCGATGAGGGAAAAGGCCCACCGGTGTTACTCCTCCACGGAATCGCGTCGTCTTCGGTGACCTATCACAATGTGATTTCTGAGCTCACGCCGAAGCATCACGTGGTGGCGGTGGACCTACTGGGCTTTGGCCACTCGGTGGCCCCCGATGACGCCCAGTTCACTCTCGATGAGCACGTCGACGCGGTATTGACCACCCTGCAGCGGCTCACGATTAAGACCCCTTTGACGCTGGTGGGGCATTCGTTGGGCTCACTGATCGCGATTCGGTTGGCCTCGAAATACCCCAAATACGTGAAGCATTTAGTGGTGGTCGCCCCGCCGGTGTATTTACCCAGTGACACGATGGCCGATCCACTCGATCGCGCCCAAATGGATGTGTATAAGAGGCTGTATCACTTCATGAGGGAAAACCCCGGTTTCACCCAAACGGCCGCGCACGCTCTCGAGCGCATTTCGCCCATTCGCGGACTGGTCGACGTCTCGGAAGATAATTGGAGGGCGTTTTCGCTCTCCTTGGAGCGCTGCATCGAATCCCAGTCGACGGTGTATGACTTGGCCCAGGTGAAAGCGCCGGTCGACCTGATTTACGGCACCCTCGACCCGTTCTTAGCCCCCGCGGGGCTTCGAGTGATCGAGCGAATGCGCGGGGTGGCCACCACAAAAGTCGACGCGGTCGATCACGTGATTCGCCCCAAGATGGCCGACGAGTTGGTGCGCATCATTGGCGACCCGTCGCCGCCGACGGCGCCGATTCGCCTGGTCGGTGGCGACTAAACGAGAGCGCGCACGATCTGGCTGAGGGTTTCCTCGGGCCTATCGCGGTGGACGCTGTGGCCGGCGCCGGCGATGACCACGTGGCTCATCAGCGGGTTTGACTCCAGCACGGCGGCGGCGTGGTCGCCGGTGAACATCGAATCCACCGCCGGGTCACCGCCCAGAATCAGCGTCGACACGTTGACCTGTGCGGCCTGTTCGGTGACATCCCAGTCGGGGTTATCGGCCACCGCCGCTTCGAGCGCAAAGCGACTGGCCTGGCGGGTCGAGCGCACTCGCAGTTCCACATCGAGTGGGTGCCAGTGCGGGTTGTCTCTGGCGACTTCCGCTTCGGTGAGTTCGTCGTGGCCGTAGAGCTGGCCGGTGCGCACCAGTTCTTTTCGCTCGGCGGTGAGCGCCAGAGCCGGATCGAGCAGAATCAGCTTCCGCGCCCAGCGCGGTGAGGTCGATTGGGCGACGACGCTGGCGGCGGCCCCAATGGAGTGGCCGATGACGACATCCCAGGCGCCCCCGTGTGCCGGGCGGGTCTCGGACAGGTCGGCGGCAAAATCGCTGATGCGATAGCGCGGCGCTCGGGGAGCGCTGCCGTGGCCGCGCAAATCGACGGCGGTGGCGTACCAGCCGGCTTCTGCCAGACCGCTACCGATGTACCAGCCCGTGTGGGCGGACGAGCCGAGGCCGTGCACGATGAGGGCGTGGCGGGTGGAGTGTTCATCCCCCCAGCCGATTCGGGGCAGGGTGAGGGTGCTCATGACCCCTAGGCTACCGGCGGTATCGGACGGATGATGGAGACGGGTTCAGTGTCGGGCAGGGGGCTGGGGTCGCGCTCGCGCAAGTCCGGGTGCGAGCGTTTGAAGGCAAGCGCGACCAGGGTGCCGACGAGAGAGAAGACCAGCGCGGTCGCAAACCCCCCGATCGACCCGTAGCCGTCGATGGCAAAACCGGCGATCGCGGACCCCAGCGCTGCACCGATGAGTTGCCCGGAGCCGACCCAGCCGTAAGACTCTGCGGTTTCAGAAAATTTGACGCTCGAGGAGACGATTGCGAACATGACGGCCATCGCCGGAGCGAGTCCGGCTCCGGCGATCGATAGCGTCGCGACCAGCCACCAGAAATCGGTGCTGCCCAGCGCCAGGGCCATTCCCACGGTCACCAGCGCCATGCGCACGGTGAGCGCCCAGGGGCCAATTTTCACGCCCCCTAAGGCGAGCCCGCCGATCAGTGACGCGATCGCCCACAGGGCGAGTACCGCTCCGGCTTGGGGGCCGGTTTCGCCAAAGACGGAGACGACGGCGACTTCGACGGCGGCGGCCGCGCCGATCAGCAAAAAGCCGGTGACGGTGGCCAACAGTACGGGGGGTTTTTGGAGCACCCGGCCGATTCGGCCCTTATTGGGCGGAATGCGCACCGTGCCGAGTTCGGGGGAGCTGACAAACCACACCCCACCCACAATGAGGAAGACGCCGGCGACGATGATGGCGACCGGCGGGGAGACTTGGATGGCCAGCACCGTGGTGATGACCGGGCCCATCACCCAAATGATTTCTTGGGCGGAGGCGTCGAGAGAAAACAGCGGCACGAGTTGTTTGGAGGTCACCATTTTGGGGTAGATGGTGCGCACTGCGGGTTGAATGGGAGGAGTGGCGAGGCCACCGATTAAGCCAAAGAGCATGTAGCCCCACAGCGGCATCGCGATAAACGCGATGGCGGCCATGCTCACGATCGAGACGACGAGCGTGAGGTTGATCACGGGCCGCATTCCCCAGAGTCCCATCCAGCGGCTGGTCAGCGGGCCCGCGGCCGCCTGACCGAAGCTGGTGGCGGCGAGGACGAGACCCGCGAGGCCGTAAGAGTCGAAGATGCGCTCGACGTGGATGAGGTAGGCCAGCGAGATCATTCCGGAGGGCAGCCGGGCAGTGAGTTGCGCCGAGATAATTCGGGCCACTCCGGGAGTTGTTAACAAGTCGCGGTATCTGTTCACAGCGTTGCCAGCCTAAGCCCTCCCGGAAGCGTGTCGGTGGTCAGTGAAAAGCTCGCTTCTGGGCTGTGTGCGTGGGTCGACAATCCTGTGGAAAACCCCGCGAAGTTGTCCACAGGTGTGGAGGACACGCCCACAATATCTAGGGTTCACCACTTGTCGGAGGCCATAGATATAGTGATTAAGCCTCACCGGCCCGCGAGGGTCCACCGGAGCTGGCTCCGGGGTGAAATCGGGGCCTAGAGGCGTCCCCGAGAGTTTTTAGACAGCAGCACACGCAACAGAGACAAGATCCCGGCAGGGCCGGTGTAAGGAGAAGACGTGAACATCACAGTCGTGAAGCGCGATGGCCAAAAAGAAGGCTACGACGCCAACAAAATTAACCTGGCCATCGAGAAGGCGGCCGAAGGCCTCGACGACTCCATTGCGTGGGTGACCCAGATCGCCAGCGAACTGGAATTGACCCTCTTCGATGGCATCACCACCCAACAGCTCGACGAAGCGGTCATCCAGGTCGCCCTGCAAAACGTCAAAGATGACCCCGCCTTCGACACCGTGGCGGCCAGGCTCCTGCTGAAGACCCTGTACAAGCGTGTACTCGGTGACTACCGCTCACCCGAAGAGCTCAAAGAACTCCACCGCGCACACTTTGCGGAGAACATCACCCGCGGTGTCGAAGAAGGCCTGCTGGATTCTCGCCTCACCCAACTTTTTGACCTCGATCGCCTCGCCGAGGCACTCGAGCCCGCCCGTGACGACCGACTGAAGTACATCGGCGTGGTCACCCTCAACAACCGCTACGGCATTAAAGGCCGAAACGGTGACCCGCTCGAAGTGCCCCAGTACTTCTGGATGCGCATCGCGATGGGCCTGACCTTAAACGAGCAAGACCCCACCACCCAGGCTGTTCGCTTCTACGAAAAAATGTCCAAGCTGGAGTACCTCGCTGCCGGTTCGACCCTCGTCAACGGCGGCACCAGCTACCCGCAGTTGGCCAACTGCTTCGTGATGGAAATGCAAGACGACATCGAACACATCGCGAAGACCACCCGCGATGTGATGTGGCTGACTAAAGGCACCGGTGGCATCGGCCTGTCAGTAACTAAGCTTCGCGCCCAGGGCTCACCGATTCGCTCCAACAACACCAGCAGTACCGGTCCGATCCCCTTCATGCACACCATCGACTCGGTCCTGCGCGCGGTCAGCCGCGGGGGTAAAAAGTTCGGGGCGCTGTGTTTCTACATGGAAAACTGGCACCTGGATTTCCCCGAGTTTTTGGACCTTCGACAAAACTCCGGTGACCCCTACCGTCGCACCCGCACCGCGAACACCGCCGTGTGGATCTCCGATGAGTTCATGAAGCGAGTGCAAAACGACGAGGACTGGTACCTCTTTGACCCGCTCGAGGTCTCCGACCTCAACGAGCTCTACGGTCAAGCCTTCTCGAAGCGCTACGCCGAATATGCCGCCATGGCGGAAGCCGGCGAGCTGAAAATGTTCAAGAAGATGGGCGCCAGGGAGCAGTTCAAGGCCATCCTCATTTCTCTCCAGGGCACCAGCCACCCGTGGCTGACCTGGAAAGACACCATCAACAATCGCGCGGTCAACAACAACACCGGCACGATCCACCTGTCGAACCTGTGCACCGAAATCTGTCTGCCCCAGGATGTTGACAACGTCTCGGTGTGCAACCTCGCCTCCATCAACCTCTCGATGCACCTCATCGACGGAAAGATGGATTGGGACCTGGTCGACGAGAGCGCCCGGGTGGCGGTGCGCCAGCTGGACAACCTCATCGACATCACTCGCTCCAGCGTGGAGGAGGCCGACTTCTCCAACGAGCAAAACCGCGCCGTGGGTCTCGGGGTGATGGGCTTCACCGACATCATCGAGCGCCTGGGCTACAGCTACGAATCCGAGGAGGCCTACGACCTCATCGACGAAATCATGGAACACGTGTCCTACGCCGCCATCGACGAATCGGCCAACCTCGCCAAAGAGCGCGGCGCCTACAAGAACTTCGAGGGTTCGCGCTGGTCACAGGGACTGGTCCCGGTCGATACCGTCGACCTGGCGGAAGCCGACCGGGGTGTGGAAATCGATGTTCCCCGCACGACCCGTTTGGACTGGGATGCCCTGCGCGAGAAAGTCAAGGGAGGAATGCGAAACGCCACCCTGATGGCGATCGCCCCGACCGCGTCGATCGGACTGGTCGCGGGAACGACCCCCGGGCTCGACCCGCAGTTCTCGCAAATCTTCAGCCGCTCGACCAGCTCGGGTAAGTTCTTGGAGGTCAACCGCAACCTCGTCGAGGCCCTGCGCGAGCGCGGACTGTGGGAGAAAACGCGCGAAACCATCCTGCAGAGCCAGGGAGACATCCAAGGAATCCCGGAAATCCCGGAAGACCTCAAGGAGACTTTCAAAACGAGCTTCCAGCTTTCGCCGTACGCCTTCCTCGAGGTCGCCGCGCGGGCGCAGAAGTGGATTGACCAGGCGATTAGTCGAAACATGTACCTCGAAACTCGAGACATCGACGACCTGATGTCGATCTACACCTCGGCGTGGAAGCGCGGAGTGAAGACGACCTACTACCTGCACATGAAGCCTCGCCACACCGCCGAACAGTCGACGGTCAAGGTGAATAAGTCCGAGCAAATCAACCAGAGTGGTGGCTCCTCGTCACCGCGTAAGGGATTTGGCGCCGCCGGGGGAAGCTCGGAACCGGCCCCAGCGACCGCTGGTGCAGGCGCCAAAAAAGGCTTCGGCTTCGGTGGAGCCAGCAAGGGGGGTGAGTGATGAATCCGACTCAGACCCCTGGCAACGAGGACTACTTCGTCCCCGTTGACCCGATGGATCTTCTCCAGTGCGAGTCCTGCCAGTAGCAGCTCACCGCGTGACGATCCGATCACCTCATCACACAACCCACTCACTCACTACCGAACACACCACTACGTGAAAGGACCCCCTCATGGGAATTTTAGGAACAGGAATCCAAGAAGGTCTGCTGCTTAAACCGGTCAAATACCGCTGGGCAATGGACCTCTACGACCAGGCTGTCGCCAACACCTGGTTCCCCAACGAAATTCAGTTGGGTGAAGACATCGCCGACTTCAAGAAGATGTCGGACGAAGAACGCCACGCCATCACCTTCCTGATGAGCTACTTCAACCCCAGCGAACTGCTCGTCAACAAGGCGCTTGCGTTCGGTGTGTACCCCTACATCAACGCTCCCGAGGCGCACCTTTACCTCGCCAAGCAGATGTGGGAAGAAGCCAACCACTGCATGAGCTTCGAGTACGTGCTCGAGACCTTCCCGATCGACCGCGAGAAGGCCTACGCCCAGCACGTGGACAACGACGCGATGGCCCGCAAGGAAGACTTCGAAGTGAAGTTCATCCGCCGGATGACCGAAGACACCATCGACGTCAACACGACCGAGGGTAAGCAGGACTTCATTCGAAACCTCGTGGCGTACAACATCATCCTCGAGGGCATCTGGTTCTACTCCGGCTTCATGGTGGCACTGAGCTTCCGCCAGCGAAACCTGCTGCGCAACTTCGGTTCGCTCGTGGACTGGATCGTGCGCGACGAATCGCTGCACCTGAAGTTCGGCATCAACCTGATCCTCACGGTGTTGGAAGAAAACGAAGATCTGCAGACTCCAGAGTTTGCCAATGAGATTCGTCAAATGATTCTCGACGCCGTGGAGATGGAAGAGGCGTACAACCACGAACTGTTGCCAAACGGCATCCTCGGGTTGAACGCCAACTACATCAACCAGTACGTCAAGTACCTGGCTGACCGCCGACTCGAGGAGCTCGGATTCGAAACCGAGTACAACGTGTCCAACCCCGCAAAGTGGATGGCCACGGCCAACGACACTCTGCAGTTGGTCAACTTCTTCGAATCGACTAACACCTCGTACGAGGTCAACGCTCAGTCGACCGCGAAGGTCTAACCGCGCGCGAGCGTGGATTGGGGATACCACGGACCGCCAGAGCGCGGTAGATTTTTCCCAGCACAGTGGGAGGGGACAGCGACGGAGTCCCCTCCCACTGGTGTTTTTGTGCCCACTACGCTGTGGGGACACGGACAATGAGGCCGTCGGCGACGAAAGGACGATCACGTGACCAGTACTGTTCCAGAGCTCACTCTGAATTCCGGCTATCGCATTCCCCAACTCGGGCTGGGGGTCTTTCTTGTCCCCCAAGACGAGGCCCAGCGAGTCGTCACAGATGCCCTCGAAGTGGGCTACCGCCACATCGATAACGCGGCGGTGTATCGAAACGAGGAGGGTGTCGGTCGGGCGCTCGCCGAGAGCGGTATTGCCCGCGACGAATTATTTATCACCACCAAACTGTGGAATACCGAGCAGGGCAGTGATGCACCACGGCCCGCGCTTGAAGAAAGCCTGGAGAAGTTGGGACTCGACTACGTCGACCTGTATCTCATCCACTGGCCGGCACCCCAGCGCGACCTCTATGTCGAATCCTGGCAAGCGCTGGAGCAGCTGCGCGATGAGGGTCTCGTGCGCTCGATCGGGGTATCAAACTTCGAACCAGAACACCTCGACCGGTTGGCAGAACACTCTTCGGTGATTCCGGCCGTGAACCAGGTAGAGCTACACCCCGCTCTGCAGCAGCGCGAGCTGCGAGGGGTGCAGGAGCCCAGGGGTATTCTCACCGAAGCGTGGGGCCCACTGGGGCAGGCCAAATACGCCCTTGAGGAGATGCCCGGCCTGAGCGAGATCGCGACCAAACACTCCAAGACTCTGCCCCAGGTGATCCTGCGCTGGCACATTCAAGAAGGCGTGATCGTCTTTCCGAAAACCACCAAGAAAGAACGCCTGAAAGAAAATTTTGAGGTGTTCGATTTTGAGCTCGACGCCTCGGATATGGCGGCGATGAAAGCGATGGATCAGGGTATGCGGGTAGGGACCCACCCGAACGAAGGAAACTGGTAGGGCGCTGATCCACCACTCGCGCGGTCAGGTCAGCCCCTCTCTGGCCTGAGATCACCACACTGTAGGCCAGGCGGGTTATCCCGGTGGGCATCGGATTACTGGGTTTCGCTGTTGGCCATTCGGCAGTGGCGTGGTGTGTTGTTTAACCTCCTGAAAAGCAGCTGCTTGTCGGAACTATTCCAGTGTGTTGCCAAATTTGACCCATTCGCCCGATGTGTTAACTTTTTCCGAAATTTTTAACACGTGGTTCGTTTGGGTCGAAAAAGTTGACACTCCCGCAGCGAGCGGGACCGAGTCACGTGTTGTCTCCTCATCATTCGGGGCTGGCTTCTTAGGCGTGGAGTTGTAGCCTGTGGGCACAACCGGTGGCACCTGGGGCCGATGCAGCTCGCGCATCAATTGACAGGTCTCATACGTGGTCCACTCGTGAGGAGTGACAGCAGTGGCAAACCGTCTCGCATCGGCAACCAGTCCCTACTTGCAACAACACGCGTCGAACCCGGTCGATTGGTGGGCGTGGGGCCCGGAGGCCTTCGCTGAGGCGAAGCGCCGGGATGTGCCAGTCCTGATCAGCATCGGCTATGCCACCTGCCACTGGTGCCATGTGATGGCCCGTGAAAGCTTCAGCGATGGGGAGATCGGCGAGCTGGTGAACGACTCGATGGTGGCCATCAAAGTCGACCGTGAGGAACACCCCGAAGTGGACTCCCACTACCTCACTCAAGCGGGAGCGTTTATTGAACAGCTGGGCTGGCCCTTAACCCTTTTTGCGACCCCCGCAGGTGATGTGTTCCACGCCGCCACCTACCTGCCGCCAGCGCCCAGGGGAGAAATACCCTCCTTTCGACAGACCATCGACGCGGTCAATCAGGCCTGGAGCGCTCAACGCGAGGAGATCTATCAGGGCGCGCTTCGACTTCGGGAGGCCATCAAGCAGGCCGATGCGGAGGCGAAAAAACGCGACCCGCTTCGGCTGAGCTCTGAAGACTGGCAGGCCATCATTGCTCACCTGATCAGCCAAGAAGACACAGAATTCGGCGGTTTCGGTAGCGCGCCCAAGTTCCCCATTGCGCCCGTGTTGGAGTTTCTGCACACGACCGGCGAACCTGACGCAACGGCTCTCGTGAACAGGACCCTGGCGGCGATGGCCGCCTCGCCACTGGTGGACCCCCTCGAGGGTGGCTTTTTTCGATATGCCACGAAACGAGACTGGTCAGAGCCGCACTATGAGCGCATGCTTTACGACAACGCCCAGTTGCTGGCGCTGTATGCCGCCGTGGGGCAGGTGGATGTGGCAGCAGGAATTGTCCGCTTCTTCCGCCAGGTGATGCGCCTTCAGACGGGTCTCGCCTCGGCCCAAGACAGCGAAAGTGTCATTGATGGCTCCCGCGTTGAGGGTGGCTACTACCTGGCCGACCGGGCGACCCGCGAAGGGCTCAGCCCTCCCGCCATCGATGACAAAGTGCTGACCGGCTGGAACGGGATGGCCATTGGCGCCCTGGCCCAGGCAGCCCAGAGCGGTGTCGAAGGTGAGCCGCTCGACCTCGCGGTCACCATCACCCGGGAGCTACTGGAGTTACACCGGGTGGAGCCGGGGCGGCTGGTGCGCATGTCGAAGGATGGCACGCTCTCCTCGGCCGCGGCAACACTGGAAGATTATGGCGGCCTGGCGTGGGGCTTATTGGAGTTGGCGGTCGCGACAGGCGAGGTGGAATGGGCCGACGAGGCCAGGGAGCTTGTTGACGCCTGCATCACTGACGAGGGGGAGTTTGCCGTCCCGGGTGGGGGTGATCCGACTGTGTCGGGCCTGGATGCGATCTCTGGTGATGTGACCGAAGGGGCGATGCCCTCGGGGCTTTCGCTCATCGCCCACGCCACACTCACGCTCCATCAACTCACCGGGGCTACCGGGTACCGCGAGGTCACCGAGCGAAGCGTCGGTCGCTACGCCGAGGCGGTGAGCCTTCGGCCACTGGGCTTTGGTGGTCTCGCTTCTGTGCTGTGGCGAATAGAACACGCCATGCGAGAGGTGATCGTGGTCTCAGGCGCTCCCGATGACCCGGTGGTGACCGAGGCGCGCCAGCACACCCCGCCAGGTTGGCTGCTGCTCGCGGTACACCCAGACCAGGCACGGGCCTTTTCGACGCGCGGCTTTTCTCTCTTCACCGGCCGCGAACAGGCTGAAGTGCCCACGGCCTACGTCTGCCGCGACGGGGTGTGCCAGTTGCCCCACACCAGCCCGGAGGCGGTGGTGAGTGAACTGACGGGGGCCAATTAGGGCGAGCCGGGTGGCGCTGAAACAATGAGGCTGTGCTCTTCGTTGCCGCTACGCCCATTGGAAACCTCGGTGACCACACGCCGCGGCTTGTCGACGCCCTCCAGCAGGCCCGGCTGATTGTCGCCGAAGACACCAGGAGTACTCGCTCACTGATGAACAAACTGGGCATTGAGACCTCTGCGGAGGTGCGCCCGCTGCACGAACACAATGAGAGCGGGGTTATTGATCGGGTGTTGACAGTGGCGGCAGCCCACCAGGTGGTGCTCGTCAGTGACGCGGGAATGCCGGGTATTTCCGACCCCGGGTACCTCCTCGTCGCAGAAGCCCACCGGCGATCCATTCCCGTCAGCGTGTTGCCGGGACCCAACGCCGTGGTCGCGGCACTGGCTGCCAGTGGTCTTCCCACCGACCGATTTTGCTTTGAAGGTTTTGTGGCCAAAAAAGGTCGGCTGGCAGCGCTCGAAGAACTCGCCAATGAAAAACGCACCATGATTTTCTTCGAATCCCCCCATCGTCTGCCGGGAACCCTGGCCGACATGGCGCACGTGTTTGGTGGTGAGCGAGAAGCCACGGTGTGTCGGGAGCTCACCAAGAAATTCGAGCAGATCGCGCGAGGGACTCTGCAATCGTTGGCCGAAGAGTTTTCGGGGGGAGTCAAAGGTGAGGTGACCCTTGTGGTGCGCGGACAACAGGGGTCCGGGGTGAGCTTTGATCAGGCTGTCGAGATGGTCTCCGCGCGGGTGGCCTCCGGCGAGAAGGCCACCGAGGCGACAAAAGCAATCGCCCGGCACACGGGGCACAGTAAACCCGAGCTCTATCGTGCTTGGTTGGAAGCGGATGCGTAGGATGGCGGGATATGTCTGAACCTTCGTCTTTCTTCATCGCCACACCGATTTTTTACGTCAATGACGTACCCCACATCGGCCACGGCTACACCCAGGTAGCCGCTGACGTCTTGGCGCGCTGGAATCGACAAAACGGCAAAGACGCGTGGATGTTGACCGGCACCGACGAACACGGTCAGAAAATTCTTCGCACCGCAATGGCCAACGGAGTCGAGCCTCAACAGTGGGCGGATAACCTCGTCGAAAAAGCCTGGTTGCCCCTGCTCGAAACGTTAGATATCGCTAACGATGATTTCATTCGCACCACCGACCCGCGACACGAACAGGCCGTACAAAAGTTTCTCACCCTCCTGCACGACCGCGGCTTCATCTACCAGGGTGACTACGAAGGTTTCTACTGTGTGGGCTGTGAGGAGTACAAACAACTCTCCGACCTGGTCGACGGTGAAGGCGAGTTCGAGGGTCAGAAGGTGTGTCCCAGTCACGGCCGTCCCGTCGAGGTGCTCAAAGAAAACAACTATTTCTTCACGCTCTCCCACTTTCAAGATCGGCTCCTGGAGCTCTACCGGGAACAGCCCGACTTCATCCAGCCCGAGAGTGTGCGAAACGAAATCATCGCCTTTGTCACCCGCGGACTCGACGATTTGTCCATTTCGCGCGCCCAACTCGACTGGGGCATCGAATTGCCCTTCGATAAAGACCACGTCACCTATGTCTGGTTTGAAGCGCTCCTGAACTACATTACGGCCACCGGCTGGGGCAGTGACGAGCAGGAGTTTGAGAGGCGTTGGCCGGCAATCCAATTGGTCGGAAAAGACATCGCCCGATTCCACGCGGTCATTTGGCCGGCCATGTTGATGGCCGCTGGTCTTCAGCCACCGCGTCGGGTCTTCGCTCACGGTTGGCTTCTGGTCGGTGGCGAAAAAATGTCGAAAACGAAACTCACCGGGATTGCCCCCAATGACATCACCGATGTCTTCGGCTCCGATGCGTTTCGCTACTACTTCTTGCGCGCTATCACCTTTGGTGCCGACGGTTCGTTTAGTTGGGAAGACCTCGCCGCCCGCTACGAGGCGGAATTGGCCAACGGGTTTGGCAACCTGTCCTCCCGGGTGGTCTCGATGATTACCCGCTACTTCGATGGTGTGGTGCCCGAGGTGGCGCAGTCCGATTTGAGCGATGCGGAGCGTCATATTCACGACGTTCTGGCCGAGCAAACGGCAAGGGCCAACGCCGCGATGGACCGATTCATGGTGCACGAGGCCCTCGCCGCCATCTGGGTCATTGTCGATGAATTAAACGGCTACCTCACCGAGCAACAACCGTGGGTTGTCGCCAAAGACGAGGCGGCCAGGGGCCGCCTGGCCGCCGTGCTCTACACCGCAGCAAATGGTGTGCGCGCACTCGCTGTGCTGTACTCGCCGGTCATGCCAAACGCCTGCGGTCTGCTCTGGAGCGCCCTGGGGGGTACCCGGGTGCTCGGTGAACTCGACCAGCAATTGCTGAGCGCTGCGGGTGCTGCAGAAGGCCTACCCACCGGGCACTCGGTGGGAGCGCTCGAGCCGCTGTTTCCGAGGATTGATACGGAGTAGGGCAGTGGCAGCATCCGAAAAAATTCCCGCCCACCTGCGAACCCGCGGGTCGATGGAAGCGAGCGACCGCCGGGAAGACTACCCGCCGATTCCGGAGGCACTCGACGTGGGGGTGTTTGATAACCACGCCCACCTCGAAATCGCGGACGGGGAAAATCCGCTCGATTTTCGCGAACATTTAGATCGTGCCGGCTCAGTGGGCGTCCAGGGTGTCGTCCAAGTGGGCACCAATGTCCCCACGTCACTGTGGTCTGCCGATGTGGCCGCCACCGAGCCGCGGGTACTCGCCGCTGTCGCCATTCACCCCAATGAGGCGCCCGAGCTTCACCAGAAGGGCACGCTGGATGACGCTTTGCAGGTCATTGATGATTTAGCCAAGAGGCCGCGGGTGGTGGCCATCGGTGAAAGTGGTCTCGATTTTTTCCGGACGGAAGGGCCGATGCAACAGCCTCAGCGTCGAAGCTTTATCGAACACATTCGGTTAGCCAAAGCCCACAATCTTGCACTGCAGATTCACGACCGAGACGCCCACCAGGATGTGGTGGACACTCTGATCAAGGAGGGCGCTCCCGAGCGCACCGTGTTCCACTGCTACAGCGGCGACCGGGAATTGGCCGAGATTCTCAACGCCCACGGTTGGTATGCCTCGTTCGCCGGGACGGTGACGTTTGGTAACGCCAAAGGGGTTCAAGAATCCCTGGCGGTCATCGATAAGTCGCACATCCTGATCGAGACGGATACACCGTTTTTGACCCCGACTCCACACCGCGGAAAACCCAACAGCCCGTACCTCATTCCGCACACTCTGCGCTTTATGGCCACACACTTGGACACCGATGTCGACGTCTTAGCCGCCCACATCACGGACAACACGTTCGACGTGTATGGCCGGTGGGACGATAACCCCCCCACAATCCGAACCAACCCGATTACCGGGGAACCCTGGGACGAATTAGAACCCTCACGTTTCCATGCCTCCTGACGCCCGCGGGGTGTATCTCCAGGCGCGAGACATTCGTGAGCTCGCCGAGTCGTATGAGTTCAGCCCGCACAAGTCCAAAGGGCAAAACTTTGTGGGCGATGCCAACACGGTGCGCAAAATCGTCCACCTTTCCGGTGTCGGGGAGGGCGACCACGTTGTGGAAGTCGGCCCTGGATTTGGCTCGCTCACCCTGGGCCTGCTCGATGCGGGGGCAGTCGTCACCGCGATAGAAATCGACCCTCGGCTTGCACGGGCGACAACCGACGTGGTGGCTGCCAGGCTTCCAGGCGCACAGCTCGACGTGCTCTGCGCGGACGCGCTCGGGGTGAGCACACTCCCCGCTCCAGCCGACTACTTAGTGGCCAATTTGCCCTATAACGTGGCGGTGCCCGTGGTCATCCACCTGTTGAGCCTGCACCCCGGGTTTCGGCGCGTACTGGTGATGGTTCAAGCAGAGGTGGGGTGGCGTATTGCCGCGAAACCCGACACGACGCATTACGGCTCACCCAGTGTGAAAAGCGCGTGGTGGGGCGACTGGTCGATTGAATCGAGCATTTCTCGCAAAGTGTTTTGGCCCGAGCCGCGGGTCGATTCGGTACTTGTGGGCATGCACGCCCACCCTCCGGTGGGCGATGAAGCCACCCGCAGGCGGGTTTTTCGCCTCATCGATGCGGGCTTTCGCACCAGGCGCAAAATGTCGCGCCAAGCCCTCGCCGAGCAACTGGGTGGGGTCAACGACGCCACTCTGGCCATCGAATCCGCGGGCTTAGATCCCACCAGTCGCTGCGAGACGTGGAGTCTGGACAACTTTGTCGCCCTCGATGCCTGGTTGGAGTCGGCGTCGTGAACTCTTCGGTTCCCCTGTTGTGGCTACCGGCCGGTTTAGGCGCGGGGGTACTCATGGGGTGGGTCGCACCGCTGCCGTTCGCACTGCCGCTGTGGGTGTTGCTGATCGTGCACGCGGTCGTGATTTTCCACCTCGCACTCGCCCTGCCGCTCATGTCGCTCGGTCGGGTGACCGGTCAAGCCCGGGTGTGGCGGGCGTTGGTCGCGATCAATGTGTTGGCCGTGCCCCTGCTCGCGTTTATCCTCTCCCGGGTTGTCTGGCACACCGCCGAATTGCAGGTGGGACTGCTCTTGGTGCTCCTCGCGCCCGGTGTGGCGCTGATTTTGCCCATCATTCGAGGCGCCGGCGGAGACGCAGAGAGTGTGTTGGGGGTGACTCCGCTGCTACTGGCCGGGCAACTCATCGTGGTCCCACCGCTCACCATTCTGCTGAGCGGTGGCGTGTTCCAGTGGAGTGATATTCCCCCCACGCTCCTTCCCATTGTGGGCGTGATTGTGACCCCGGTGATCATCAGCGCGGTCATCCAGTGGCGCTGGAAGCGCCGGGATGCCACCCCTGAGCTTGTGCTGCTGCCGCGCCTGATCGTCTGGTGGGCAGCGTTTGCCTTCTTCGTCACGGCCTGGGATAAAACCCCGGGTCTGGCCGAGCGCCTCAGCGAACTCAGTTGGTTGGTGCCCCTCTCGATCGCCTTTTTAGTGTTGATGGCGCCACTCAGTTTGTTGGCGGCAGGTCTCGTCGGCGTCACGGTGGATAAGCGTCGCGCGATTTTGATCGCCGCGGTCGGACGAGGAGGCCTCGTCATTCTTCCGATCACGCTCGCACTCGATCAAGACATCTGGGGATTGGTGCCCTTTGTCGTCATGGGCCAGGCCTCCATTGAAGCGATGGGGTTGTTGGTCTACCGATCGATCACCAGAGAGATCCTCGCGGGGGAGAACACCTGATTACCCACACCCCAGTCCGGCTCCCCATCGCCTGGCTCGGGCGGGGCGGGCGCTAGGCTCGGGCGTATGAGCCAGGCGCACACACGCCCCACCGGGCGCTCTGCCGGCCAATCTGCCGGCCAATCTGCCAGGCCCTCTGTCTCAGCACGCGCCCCGGGCAAAATTAATCTGGGGCTCTGGGTCGGTCCACTAGACGACGACGGCTATCACCCACTGCTCACCGCCTTTCAGGCGGTGGATGTGTGGGAAACGGTCACGCTCAGCGAAGCGCCGTCGCTCAGCCTCCAGTGCGCGGGCAGTGTCGACTGTTCTGGGGTGCCCCTGGGCCCAGACAATATCGCCTGGCAGGCGCTGGAGAGTCTCGCGCGCGCTCGCGGCGAATCAGACGACATCGCCGTGTCGATTGCAATCGATAAATCAGTCCCGGTCGCGGGGGGCATGGCTGGTGGCTCAGCCGATGCCGCCGCGACACTGTTGGCGCTGGCCCAGTGGTGGCAGCCGACGCCGTCCGAGGCGCAGTTGAGCGCCACCGCGGCCCAGCTGGGCTCTGATGTGCCATTTTGTCTTCAGGGTGGCAGCGCTGTTGGACGCGGCAGGGGGGTCGACCTGAGCGTCGTGTCCCCCCGGGCACCGCTACACCTGGTGATTGTGCCGGCCACATTCGAGCTGTCCACGGCGGCGGTCTATCGCCGCTTCGATGCGGGCGCTGTGGCACCCGCGCTTCCCGCTGCACTACCCGATGGCTTCCTCGAGGCCTGGCTGGAGGGGGATGCCCGGCGGCTTGCCCCCCTACTGCACAACGATTTGGAAGAGCCAGCCCGCCAATTGCAGCCGCAACTATCGGCCATCTTGGGCGATGTGGAAGCTGCCGGGGCGCTTCGGGCCATGGTGTCGGGTTCTGGTCCCACGGTGTGGGGTATCGCTCGGGATGGCGACCACGCGGAGTCAATCGCCCGCACGCTCGGCGCCCAGGGTTATGCGCCGGTTGTCACCCAGAGCGTGATTACACCCAGAGCGTGATTACCCCCACCGCAGACATCGCCCGCTAACCGGGGAGTCTGCCCCGGCGGCCAGGTGCGGCTTGGCTTTCTGCCCAGATCCGGGGGTCAGAGACGATCGGGTTCGCCCGCATCGTGGGTCTCGCGCCCCGAGGCGTTCTGGGCTCCCGAGGGGCTCTGGCCTTCCGAGTGGTCGGCATCGACTGCCCTCGATGAGTCCTCGTCGGAGTCTGCCGGGGACCAGGCGGCCTCCGCCTGCGGGGCTTGGCCTTCCCGGGGTGCTCCGATGAGACTCGCGAGAACCAACACGATGGCTCCCCCCACGAGGGCAATATCGGCCACATTGCCCACAAAGAAGCCTGCGTAGTCGAGAAAGTCGACGATGTGTCCGATCGCAAATCCTGGCTCTCGGAAGAGTCGGTCGCCGAGGTGGCTGATGGCCCCGCCGGTCATCGCGCCCATTCCGATTGCCCACAACCAGTGCCGGGTGCTGAGGCTAAACCACACCAGGCCGACGACGGCGAGGGCGGCGACGATGGAGAGAACCCAGGTGTAATCGGCGGCGATACCAAACGCCGCACCGGGGTTATAGACCAGGCGGAAGCCAAAAAGCTCACCCCACAGGGGGACATATTCGCGAAACTCGAGTTCCGATTCGGCCCACCATTTGGACCACTGGTCGATCACAATCCAGAGCACTGCCTGAACGGCGATGAGAATCGGTCCAAGAAATCGTCGCACCGGGGGTTCCTCACTGTCTCGACCAAGGGGGCCAGACTAGGCTTTGCAGGTGGTACATCTGCTTGGAGCCCAGTCGGTGTACCTCGAGTATCCCACGCGCGAGGTTTTTGCGGGAATTTCCGCGGCGCTGAGCGCCGGTGATCGAATCGGCGTTGTGGGTCGAAACGGCGAGGGAAAGTCGACCCTGCTGAAGCTCCTATCGGGTCGAATCGAGCCCGATCGCGGCGAGGTCATCGCCCGCAAAGGCCTGCGCATCGGCTACGTCGACCAGTCGGATCAACTAGGCGGCGAGCACAGTGTGTTGCAGGCGGTGGTGGGCGAGGTCGACGACCACCAGTGGGCGAGAGACCCCAAAATCCGAGACGTATTGGGTGGGGTGTTGGGCGATATTGACTACGACGCTCCCGTCAGTGAGCTCAGTGGGGGCCAGACCCGGCGGGTGAGCTTAGCCTCGACCCTCATTCACGACTGGGATGTGTTGATGCTCGACGAGCCGACCAACCATTTGGATATCGCGAGCGTGTCCTGGCTCGCTGAACACTTGAAGAGACGCTTTGCCCGAAACGATTCGGCGCTGGTTGTCGTCACCCACGATCGCTGGTTTCTCGACCAAGTCACCGATCAGACCTGGGAAGTCAACCGCCAGCAGATTTCTGCCTACGAAGGCGGCTACGCCGCCTACATCCTGCAGCGAATGGAGCGGGGTCGACAGGAGCAGGTGCGTTTTGCCCGCAGTCAAAACCTGCTGCGCAAGGAACTCGCCTGGCTTCGACGCGGAGCGCCGGCGAGGACCACCAAGCCGAAGTTTCGTATCGAGGCGGCCGAGAGCCTGATTGCCACCGAACCGCCGCCGCGCGACCAGGTGAGCCTGTCCAGGCTCGCCACCCAGCGTCTGGGCAAAACCGTGCTGGAACTCGACGAGGTCTGGGCGGGATACGACGACAACGATGTCTTGCGCGGGATTACCTGGAATATTGCCCCCGGTGAGCGCACCGGAATTGTCGCCGCCAACGGGCAGGGCAAAACGACCCTGCTGCGCATTTTGGAGGGAAGCCTCCAACCGAGCCAGGGACGCATTAAACGCGGTAAGACGGTCAAAATCGGCAGCTTAGATCAGCGCGATGGTGGTTTGGAGCCGTGGTGGGACAAACGAGTCGCGGACTTGGTTGCCGATCACAAGACCAGTTATGTGGCGGGCAAAGCCGAATACACTCCCAGCTACCTGCTCGAACAGCTCGGTTTTGGCTCCGCCACCCTCTCGCAGTACGTGTCGAGGCTCTCTGGCGGTCAGCGTCGACGCTTGAACATCCTCGTCCAGTTGCTGGCCGAACCCAACGTGCTCCTGCTCGATGAACCCACCAACGACCTCGACACCGATATGTTGACCGCGCTGGAAGACCTGCTGGATTCCTGGCCGGGCACCATGATTGTCGTCTCGCACGATCGCTACCTGGTGGAGCGGGTCACCGACCAGCAATACGCCCTCCTGGAGGGAAAGTTGCGCCACCTTCCCCGAGGAATCGACGAATACCTGCAACTGCGCCCGACCACTTCGTCCAATTCGTCTGAAAAAGCCCCCACCGCCCAGGCGGCCACCGCACCGAATGCGTCCCCCGCACCCTCCCCGGCGCTTGCCCCCGGCAGTAAGGAACACCGGCTGGCGGAGAAAGAAAGAGCCCAAATCGATAGACGGCTGGTGAAATTACAGACCGAGCGGGAGAGCCTGGTCGAGGAAATGGCCGGGATTGACCCTCGCGACTGGGAGCCATTGAGCGCGTTGACGGCAAGAGTCGAGGCGCTCGACCAGGAAATCTCTGAGCGCGAGGCGCGGTGGTTGGAACTCACCGCACTTCTCGAACCAGACAGCTAAGCCGGACACACTGATGGTGGTGGCGAGATGTGGGCTGAGGAGAGTGGGCTGAGGAGAGGGGGAGCGCCAAGCGTTAGTCGTCGGCTCGGTCCGCGTCGCTAATTTCGACGCTGAGCGTGCGCAGCAGGTTACTCAGTGCCGTTCGATCAGAGGCGCTTAAGCCGCGCAGAGCGCGTTGTTCCTCCTGGAGCAAATCGGCCAACGCGCGGTCGACCACCCCTCGACCCTCGGGGGTCAAGCCCACCACAGCGCGCCTGCCGTCATCGCTGTCAGCGGTCCTCGTCACCAGACCGCGCTGGACCAACCGGTGAATCCGGTTGGTCATCGCCCCGCTGGTGACCATCGTCTGCTGTCTGAGCACGGTGGGGCTTAGCTGGTAGGGCTCACCCGAGCGTCGAAGGGTGGCGAGGACGTCAAAAGCTGACACATCTAAACCGTGGGCGCTAAAGACTCGGCGTCGAAGCCGGTCGAGATGTTTGGCGATGCGTGTGACCCGCGATAGGACACCCAACGGGGCGAGGTCCAAATCGGCGCGTTCTTGGGCCCAGGCGGCAATAATTCGATCGACATCATCGCGGGCAGCCGACATTTAACCATTATCGTGGTCTGGCAGACTAGAACCACGAGCGACACATTCCGCCTTGGTGTAACGGCAGCACGACAGCCTTTGGAGCTGTTAGGTCTAGGTTCGAATCCTGGGGGCGGAGCGGGATGTGGGAGTTTCCCGCTTGTCTGCGGTCAATGTGCGAGCCATGCACTTAAATAGAGGGCATGAGCCCCTCCTCGTTGGCCGTCGTCGTGTTGGCGGCAGGCGCGGGTACCAGGATGAAATCCACGACCCCCAAGGTGCTCCACCCCCTCGCGGGTATTCCCCTGATCGGCCACGTGTTGGCCACCGCTGAGGCGCTGGGACCCCAGCAGACCCTCGTGGTGGTGCGCCACGAGGCAGAGCGGGTGCGAGAGGCGGTCGAGGAGTACGCCGATGACGCTCAGATTGTCCACCAGGATGATGTCCCCGGAACGGGCCGCGCCGTGGAACTCGCGCTGGAGGCCGTGGGCGACGACGTCGACAACGTGGTCATTCTGAGCGCCGATGTTCCCCTTCTCGACTCGGAGACCATCGAGGCGATGCTCGGCTTTCACCGTGACGCGGCAGCCGAAGTGACCCTGCTCAGCACCATTCACGACGACCCGACCGGCTACGGTCGCATCATCAGACGAGAGGATGGCACCGTCAGCCACATCGTCGAAGAGGCGGACGCCGATGAGCAGCAGCGCACCCTCCAGGAGGTGAACGCCGGCGTGTATGTGGCGCGTCGTGACGCCCTGGCGAAGGGCCTGCCTCGGCTCGATACCGCAAATGCGCAGGGCGAAAAGTACTTGACCGACGTGGTGGGCCAGCTGGCGGCAGACTCAGGCCTCGTTCACGCCGTCGTGGTGGAAGATTCGTGGCTGGTGGAGGGGGTCAACGATCGGATCCAACTCCAGGCCATGCAGCGGCGACTCAACACCATGATTGTGCGCGGCTGGCAGCGAGATGGAGTGAGTATCACAGACCCGGAGTCGGTCTGGATTGACCTGTCGGTCCAGCTCGACCAGGACGTGACCGTCCTCCCGGGGGTGGCGCTCGAGGGCTCCTGTCACATCGATCACGGCGCCACGATCGGGCCCGACTGCACCCTGAGTAACGCCCGGGTGGGACAGGGAGCACGAATTCAACGCAGTGTTGTCGATTCCGCAGTGATTGCCGCCGGAGCGACAGTGGGACCCTTTTCGTACCTGCGCCCCGGCACGGTGATCGAGGAGGGCGGCAAAGTCGGCGCGTTTGTCGAGACGAAGAACGCGACCATCGGCAAAGCAGCAAAAGTGCCACACTTGAGTTATATCGGCGACGCCGACATCGGCGAGGGGGCGAATATCGGGGCAGGCAGCATCACCGCCAACTATGACGGGGTCAACAAACACCGCACCGTGATCGGCCCGCACGCAAAAACGGGTTCCGACAACGTCTTTGTGGCACCCGTCGAGGTGGGTGCCGGTGCCTACACCGCCGCGGGCACCACGATTCGCCGCAATGTTCCCGCCGGGGCGCTCGCGGTGGCACCCGTGAGCGTGCGCACCGTTGAGGGCTGGGTGGGTACCCATCGACCCGGCACCGCGTCGGCCGAAGCGGCCGAGAATTCCCGCACCACACCAGATTCCCAGTAGATCAGCGAGGACGACATGGGCCACATTTCCACTCCGAATAAGAAAAATCTGATTATCGTCTCGGGGAGGGCCCACCCGAAGCTCGCCGAAGACGTGGCGACACAGCTGGGCAGTGAGGTCCTCGCGAGCGAAAATCGGACGTTTGCCAACGGCGAGATTTATGCCCGCTACGGCGAGAGCGTTCGAGGCTGTGATGCCTTTGTCATCCAGGCCCACAGCTACCCCATCAACGAATGGTTGATGGAGCAGCTGATCATGGTCGATGCCCTGAAGCGCGCCAGCGCGAAACGCATCACCGTCGTCGCGCCGTTTTATCCCTACGCGCGCCAGGACAAGAAGGGGCGCGGTCGTGAACCGATTTCGGCTCGACTCGTCGCCGACATGTTTAAAGCAGCCGGTGCCGACCGGATTATGAGTGTCGACTTGCACGCCGCTCAGATCCAAGGGTTTTTCGACGGTCCCGTCGACCACCTCTTCTCGATGCCGGTCCTCCTGGAGCACTTTCGGGAGAAACTCAACATCGACGAGCTCACCATTGTGAGCCCCGACATGGGTCGGGTGCGAGTAGCCGATATTTGGAGTGACAAGTTGGGTGCACCCCTGGCGATCATTCACAAACGCCGCGACCCCCAGGTGCCCAACCAAGTCTCGGTTCACGAAATTGTGGGTGATGTGGAAGGGCGAGTGTGTCTGCTGGTCGACGATTTAATCGACACCGGTCGCACCATTCAAAAAGCTGCGGAAGCGCTGAAAAATGCCGGAGCAAAAAGCGTCGTGGTCGCCGCGACCCACGCCGTATTTTCCGACCCGGCTACAGAAGTGTTGCAATCCGAGGCGATCGACGAGGTCGTCGTCACGGACACGCTGCCACTACCGGATTCCAAAAAGTGGGACCGGCTGACGATTTTGCCGATTGCGCCACTGCTGGCCAGAGCCATTCGCGAAGTCTTCGACGACGGTTCCGTGACCTCGATGTTCGACGGTCAGGCTTAGGTACCCGTCACCGGTCGCAGGTTGGGAAACCCCGGAATGGGGCCGAGGGTGGCAATGAGCAACTCTTGTTCGCCACCGACTGGGACATAGCATTGCCACCCGGCTGCGCTCAGCGGCAATAGTGCGAACCTGGCGTCGACACCGGGGGCGTTAGGGGCGTAATACTGGCGGGCAATTTCGCAGGCGTAGGCGGCAGAACGGTTGGCTTGCCCTAACGACCCGAGCAGACCCGGGAGGACCAACAGGCCTAAACCGACCAGGGCGACGGTGCGCAGGACGCGTTTTTTTCGATGACTGCGAATGGGCCGCGAATCGTCGTCCGGCCACAGCTCGTCGGGAAGCGCATCAGACATGCTCGGGATCAGACATTCTGAAGGCTTTGCTGTATCGACCACATCACCCCACCAGCCTAGGAGGGTGGTTCCGAGAGTGTTCACATTTGGGCTTTAAGCTCGCGCTGTGCAGGCTTTAGAGCGTCGGCTGGGTGTACCCGGTTCTATGGCAATCGGTGTGGCGGCCATGGTGGGTGCCGGGGTGTTTTATGTGTGGACCCCCGCGTGGAATCTCGCCGGGGAGTGGATGCTCGTGTCGCTGGCACTGGCGGCGACCGTCGCCACCTTAAACGGCCTCGTCACCACCCAGTTGGCGATTCGCGTGCCGGTCTCGGGCGGTATTTACTCGTATGGCCGCGCCTACCGCGGGGAATTTGTGGGTTTTCTGGCCGGCTGGCTGTTTCTTACCGGAAAGACCGCCTCCGCGGCGGCGATTGCCCTGATCGCCGCAACGTATGTGTTGCCCGATCAGCCGCGACCTCTCGCCGTGGCCTTCATTGTGGCCTTCAGCGCGGTGGTCATCAGTGGAATCCGCACCACCGCAACCTTCAGTATCGCCATTGTGGCGGTAGTGATCATCGGCTTACTGGTCCTCACGGTGCCGACCATTGCCTCGCAGGGTGTGTCGATGACGTTTGGGGCAGCGCCCGGTTGGGGGGTACTGACCGCTGCCGGATTAATGTTCTTCTCTTTTGCCGGCTACGCGAGGATGGCGACGTTGGGCGAAGAGGTGCGAGATCCTGTGCGAACCCTTCCCCGGGCAATCATCGGTGCACTGGTCGTTGTCTTAGCCCTGTATGCCCTGCTCGCGCTGGCCCTTATCCCGACCTTTTCTCGAGGCGGAGTGAGTCAAGCGCCCCTCACCGAGATGGTCTCGGCAGACTCGGGCTGGATGGTCGGGCTCCTGGCCTTAGTGGCCTCGCTGGGGTCACTTCTGGCAATCCTTGCCGGGCTGAGTAGGACCAGCCTGCAGATGGCCCGCCACCGCGACCTCCCGGGCGTACTCGCGAGGCTGTCCGCGTCGACTAAAGGTCCGCTCTTTTCCGAAATCGCGGTCGCGATCGGAGCGATCGTTTTGGTGTTGGTCACCGACCCGCTGTGGTTGGTGGGACTCTCGGGGACAGGTGTGCTCGGCTACTACGCCATCGGCCATTACAGCGCACTCGCTCAACCTCGATCAGAGCGGTTTTTGTCTCCGGTGGTGCCCGCCCTGGGTCTGGTCTTATGCGTGGTGTTAGTCGTGAGCCTGCCGACGACGTCGCTCATCGCCGGCGTGCTCTGGGCACTCGCGGGCGTTTTCTGGTTTGTCATCGCCGGGATTATCCGCCGGCGACGAGCAACCCCCGTCGGCTAATTCTGCGCCGGTCGACCTGCGTCTCGGATTAGTCGACGCGGGCTTCTGATCGATCGGCGGACCAGTCGGTGTGGAAGGCCCCCTCGGCGTCGATACGCCGGTAGGTGTGGGCGCCAAAGAAGTCTCGCTGGCCTTGGATCAGGCTTGCCGGTAGGCGCTCGCGGCGAATCTGGTCGTAGTAGGCCAGGGAGGAGCTAAAGGCCGGGGTCGCAATCCCCGCGGCCACGGCCGTCTGGATGACGTGGCGCCACGCTGGTTGAGCGTCGGTCAGCGCACTGCGGAAATAGGGCGCAGTGAGCAGGAGGGGAAGCTCTGGTTGCTCCCGGTAGGCCTCGGTGATGCGGTCGAGGAATTGGGCGCGGATGATGCACCCCGCGCGCCAAATTCGGGCAATTTCCCCGCGATCGATTGACCAGTGGTATTCGGTGGCCGCGTGGGCGATGGCGTCAAAACCCTGGGAGTAGGCGACGATTTTGGAGGCGTAGAGGGCCTGTTCGACCATGTCAATGAAGCCCTCGACGTCGTCTACAGCCTTCTGCGAGTCGTCGGCCTCGGGGCTCGGACCAGGAAGGCCCACACCGGCGGCGCGCGACGCACCGGACGAAGAAATCGCTCTGGCAAACACGGCTTCGGCGATACCGGTCACCGGTACACCAAGACCGACCGCGCTTTGCACCGTCCACACCCCGGTGCCCTTCGAACCGGCCTGGTCGACGATCACGTCGACCAGGGGTTTCGCGGTGGCCTGATCGACGTGGCCGAGCACTTCCGCGGTGATGTCGATGAGGTAGCTCTCCAGCACGCCGGTATTCCATCGGCGAAAGACATCGGCAATTTCCTGGGGGTCAAGACCCGCCGCGTGTCGAAGCAGGTCATACGCTTCGGCGATGAGTTGCATGTCGGCGTATTCGATGCCGTTGTGGACCATTTTGACGAAATGTCCGGCACCGTCGGTGCCGACGTGGGTCACGCAGGGCTCACCGTCAGCGACCGCCGCAATAGATTCCAAAATGGGCCCCAGGGTCTTCCACGCCTCAGCGGAGCCACCCGGCATGATCGACGGCCCATTGAGGGCCCCCTCTTCGCCTCCGGAAATGCCCGCTCCCACAAAGTTCAGACCCCTGGCTGCTAGTTCGGCTTCGCGTCGAATCGTGTCGGTGAAGTGCGCGTTTCCGCCATCGACGATGATGTCGCCCGGTTCACACACGTCGGCCAGCTGTGCGATCACCTGATCGGTGGCGGGACCTGCCTGCACCATGATGATGGCCGTGCGGGGGGTACTGAGGCTCTGTGCAAACTCTTCGATCGTTTCGGTACTGACGAATCCGGCTTCGGGGTGGGCCGCAGCCAGGTCACGAGTTTTGTCCGCCGAGCGGTTGTAGATGGCGACCGTGTTGCCGGGCCGACTGGCGAGATTTCTCGCCAGGTTGGAGCCCATTACCGCCAGACCCACGACACCAATATTTGCCTGACTCATGCCTTCTCCTCATGCTCTGCGGGTCGCAGCTTGTGACGTGTGCTGGGTGTGGCGCCTGTGGGGCGATCCGGTCACAACCCAAGTCGCTAACGAGCGTACCTGTCCGCTACACTTTGCCAGGTACTTCGGCGAGGGAGCACAGGTTCCGTAATCGACGCGGTAGGCGAGGCACACGGTCTCTCCTCACGCTTCGGCGTTCGAGTCGAGAATTGACATACCGGGCCCCGGCCCGACAAAGGAGAGAGTAGTAATGGCTGAAAATCAGCAGATGGTCGCCGAGACGCGTGCCCAGTTTGGAAAAGGCGCTGCGAGGAAACTGCGCGTGGCCGGCAAAGTGCCCGCCGTCGTCTACGGCCACGGAGATGCTCCGATGCACGTGTCGCTGCCCGCCCACGAAATGATGCTGGTGGCGCGTCGCGCCAACGCCCTGTTGGAGCTCAACCTCGAAGAGGGCAAGAAGCTCGTGTTGGTCAAAGACGTTCAGCGCGATCCGGTGCGCCAAATCATCGAACACGTCGACATGGTCGTCGTGCGAAAGGGTGAGAAAGTGACCGTCGACATCGGCGTTCACCTGGAGGGCGAACCCTTCACCGGCACGATGATTCAGTACGAAAACATGTCGGTGACCGTCGAAGCCGAGGCGACCAACATTCCCGAGTGGGTCATCGTCGACGTCGAGGGGATGACCGAGGGCACCCAAATTCACGCCGGTGAACTGGCGCTTCCCGAAGGCTCCACCCTGGTCAGCGACTCGGACGCTCTCATCTTCTCCATCTATGTTCCGCGTGATGTGGAGGAGGAACCCCAGGATTCCACCGAAGAGGGCGCGGCGGGCGATTCTGCTGGTGCCAGCGGTGACGGCGACTCCTCGGAGGAGTCGTCGGGTGAGTCCTCCAGCGAGGAGTAGGCACTGTTTTTTCGACGCGGCAAGGGGGGCGAAGCCGATTCGGCCCCCTGGCTCGTCGCCGGATTGGGTAATCCGGGCGACAAATACGCCCACACCCGGCACAACGTCGGTCAGGATGTGGTCACCGACTGGGCGAAGGACCAGGGCCTGGGTCTGAAACGGCTGAAATCCTTTGGGGACGTGGTAAAAGTTCCCGGCCGGCCTCTCGTGTTGGCGGTGCCCGCCGGGTACATGAATACGTCGGGTGCTCCGGTGTCGGCGTTGGTGCGATACTTTTCGACCACACCCGAGCGGGTGATCGTGATTCACGACGATTTGGATCTTCCGGTGGGCACCCTTCGACTCAAACGCGGTGGCGGCCACGGCGGCCACAACGGCTTGCGCGACATCAGCAAGGCGCTTGGAACACCGGACTTCCTGCGCGTCCGGGTGGGCGTGGGCAGGCCCCCCGGGCGGATGGATCCCGCTGATTATGTCCTGCGCCGCTTCGCCACAGCCGAAGCGGCGGACGTCGACCGGGTGCGCGTGGCGGCAATCGACGCGGCGGAGCTGGTAATCGCCGAGGGCTTAGAGGCTGCCCAGCAGCGCTTTCACCAATCCGGTTAGGCCACAGCGGATATGTCGCAACCGGTCGTACACTTCCAGGAGTGAGTTCGCACACCCTCGCCCCCGCCCTCGCGGAGGATTCCTCTATCCGCGCGCTGCTGTCGTCGGCTGCGGTGCGCACCCACGCGGTGGCCCCGCGTGCTCTGCACGTGCCACTCATTCACACCCTCCTCGATTCGCCACAGCACCCGAATGTGGTCCTGGTCGTCACCCCGAGCTCTCGAGAAGCCGACCAGGTCCGCCACAGCCTCACCAGTGGCAGCCTCGCAACCGGTGGTGAACCGAGAGTGTGGGATTTGCCCCCCTGGGAGACACTGCCCCACGAGCGCTTGAGCCCCCACCCGGAAACGGTCGGCAGAAGGCTCTCGGCCATTCGGGCACTGACCCACCCGGAGGACCATTCGGATCGACCGTTGGTGATCGTGGCGTCGGTGCGGGCGCTCATTCAACCGGTGAGCCCCCAGCTGGCTGATGCCCCCTGGGGGCAGCTCCAGCAGGGGGCCAGCCAGTTGGGATTAGAGCAGTGGGCCCGGTTACTCACCGAGTTGGCCTATCAGCGGGTGGACCTGGTCACGAGGCGCGGTGAGTTTGCGATTCGAGGCGGCATCCTCGATGTTTTTCCTCCGCTGGCCGACCACCCGGTGCGGGCAGACTTTTTTGGCTCCAGCATCGAAGAGCTCACCTGGTTCCAGGTCGCTGACCAGCGCTCGATTGAACCCGTTACCGGGCCAATCGATATTCCCCCGGCGCGCGAAATGCTCCTCAGTGATGCCGTGCGCCAGCGAGCTGGTGAGCTGGTGGGCGAGTACCCGGGGGTGGAGGGGATGTTGGAAAAAATCTCTGCCGGCATTGTCGTGGAGGGCATGGAATCGCTCCAACCCGTGCTGCTGGAGTCGATGGTGCCCATCATGGATTTCTTTCCCGAACAGACACACATTGTCGAGTTGGAGCCGGAGCGGGTGCGCTCTCGAGCACTATCGCTGATTGAGACCAACCGGGAATTTTTGGAAGCCGCCTGGGAGGTCGCCGCCGGAGGTAATACGTCCCGACCCATCGACTTCCACGCCGGTGAGTTTTACACCCCCGACCAAGTGCTGGACCAGGCGGGCAGTAGGCCGTGGTGGGCACTGCACCAACTCGATGATGGCGCCCCGGGACTTTTACGGATTAACGCCGAGTCGCTGTCGTCAGATTTTGCCGGCGGTCACGAGGTGCTCACCGCGGTGCGCGACCACCTCGCCGCGGGGATGAGCGTCGTTGTCGCGGCCGCCGGACACGGCCTGGTGGAGCGCGCCATTCACCTCCTCGGCGACGCGGATATCCCGGCTGGGGAAATTGCGGGCACCCACGAACCCCCGGAGGCGGGAGTGGTGGGTGTGCTCCAGGCCGACCTGAGTCGAGGGTTTGTACTGCCGGAGCGATCTTTGGTGGTGTTTGGCGAGCACGAGTTCTTCGGGGGCTCTGGCACGACCAGGGCGCGCCAACCGAAGCGGACGATTGCCAAACGGCGTGAGGGGGTCAACCCCCTCGAGTTGCAACCGGGAGATTATGTGGTCCACGAAACCCACGGTGTGGGCCGTTTTGTGGAAGTCCAAACCCGCGAGGTGTCGACGGGTGGCCGGGAGGCCAAAAAGTCGACCCGGGAGTTTGTGGTGTTGGAATACGCGCCCAGTAAGCGAGGCGGCCCGGCGGATAAGTTGCTGGTGCCCACCGACCAGTTGGATTTGTTGAGTCTTTATGTCGGCGGGGAATCTCCGGCGCTGAGCAAAATGGGTGGCTCAGACTGGGCGGGGGTAAAGTCTCGCGCCCGCAAAGCGGTGCGCGATATCGCCGTCGACTTGGTGAAGCTCTACAGCCAACGCATGGCCCAACCGGGTTTCGCGTTTTCTCCCGATAACGACCTACAGCGCGAATTAGAGGACGCGTTTGCATTCGTGGAAACGGTGGACCAGCTCTCGACCATCGACGAAGTGAAAGCCGATATGGAGCGACCCATCCCGATGGACCGGCTCATCGCCGGTGATGTGGGTTTCGGGAAAACAGAAATCGCGGTCCGGGCGGCGTTTAAAGCGGTGCAGGACAATAAACAGGTCGCCGTGTTGGCCCCCACGACGCTGTTGGTGCGCCAGCACATGGAAACCTTCCAAGAGCGCTACGCCCCGTTTCCTGTGCGACTGGCGTCGCTGTCGAGATTTTCCACCGCGGCCCAAGCCAAAGCGGTGCTCAAAGGCCTCGCGGAGGGGACCATCGACGTGGTGATTGGCACCCACCGACTGCTCTCCGAGTCGGTGCGGTTTAAAGACTTGGGGCTGCTGATCATCGACGAAGAGCAGCGTTTCGGTGTGGAGCACAAAGACCGGTTGAAGAAACTGCGAAGCGACGTGGACGTGTTGGCGATGAGTGCCACCCCGATTCCCCGGACACTGGAGATGGCGGTCACCGGTATTCGAGAAATGTCGACCCTGCAGACCCCACCGGAAAATCGCCACCCGATTCTGACGTTTGTGGGTCCCACCAGCGATCAACACATCACCGCGGCGATTCGGCGTGAACTCCTGCGCGAAGGACAGGTGTTTTACGTCTCGAACCGAGTGCGGGGGATTTACGACGTCGCCAGCAAAGTCGCCGACCTGGTCCCCGAAGCCCGCATTGCGGTCGCCCACGGCCAAATGGCCGAGAACGACCTGGAGCAGGTGATGGTCGATTTTTGGGAGGGCCACTACGACGTGTTGGTCTCCACCACCATCATCGAAACGGGTATTGACGTCACGAACGCCAACACCCTGATCGTCGAACGCGCCGACCGGTTCGGCCTCTCCCAGTTACACCAACTGCGCGGGCGGGTGGGGCGTGGGCGCGAACGCGCCTACGCCTACCTCCTCTTCGACTCTGAAGTGCCCCTCGGTGACAACGCGCACGAACGCCTGGAAACCCTCGCCAGTCACAGTGACCTGGGTGGGGGAATGAGCATCGCGATGAAAGATTTGGAGCTTCGAGGCGCCGGCAACCTCCTCGGTGGTGAACAGGCCGGCCACATCGCTGGCGTCGGCTTTGACCTTTACCTGCGGATGGTCCAGGAGGCGATCGGTACCTTCCGCGGGGAGGTCACCCCGGAGCAGACCGAACTGCGCCTGGAATTGCCCATCGACGCGAGAATCCCCGAAGAGTACATCGACAGCGACCGACTGCGATTAGAGGCCTACCAAAAGCTCTCGCACGCATCGGCGCCGCTGGCGGAGGAGGGCCTGATCGACCAGGTGGTCGACGAGCTCACCGACCGCTACGGCCCGCTGCCCGCACCGGTGACGACCCTGGTGGCGGTGACCGGGTTGCGTCGACGGGCACAGGCCAGCGGGCTGTCTGAAGTCTTGGTCATGGGTTCAAAACTTCGACTGGTGGGGCCTCCGCTACCCGACTCTCTGCAGGTTCGCCTCCGCCGGCTCTACCCCACCGGGTCCTACATGGCCCCGGCGCGCGTGGTGCTCATCCCCCTGCCGGAGCGTCCCGGTGATCAGGCGCTTGTGGTGTGGGTCGAGGGCGTCATCGACGCGCTCTATCCGCTGGCGCAGTCGCCGGCTGTTGCTGCTGAGACACTGGAGTCATGAGCACCCACCGGCACCTCGAAGAACTCATCGAGACGATGGCGATTCTGCGCGGTGCGCAAGGCTGTCAGTGGGATCGAGAACAAGACCACCTTTCACTCGTGGCATACCTCATTGAGGAAGTCCACGAATTGGTCGACGCGATCGAATCAGATGACCGGGAGGGCATGCGCGAAGAATTGGGCGACGTGCTCTACCAGGTCCTCTTTCACGCCGATATTGCCCGAGTGGATGACACCGACCCGTTCGACATCGACGATGTCGCCCGGTTGGTCAACGACAAAATGCGTCGACGACACCCCCACGTCTTTGGTGATGTCCGGGTGGACGGCGTTGAGGACATTAAAGACAACTGGCAAGAAATCAAGAGGCGTGAAAAGTCGAATCGCACCAGCGTCTTAGACGGTGTCCCCAGAAGCCTCACCGGGTTGGCCAGAGCTCAGGCCGCAGTCACGCGAGCTGCACGAATCGACCAGGTACCACCGCAAGAGGACGGGACCGCACCCACGGAGGCGACCGCGTGGGGTCGGTGGTTACTCCACCAGGTGGCCAAGGCCCACGCGCAGGGAATCGATGCCGATCAGGCACTGCGGGGCGCGCTGAGAGATTTTGAGCAGCGCGTCGCTGACGCACAGCGCCCACAGCCCTGAGGCCCCTTGGCGCCTGGGCAGACTCGACGCCGCGGCCGGCTTGGCCTCACTCGGGTCACCGACACTGGTGAGAGACTGGAGCTATGG
Organism: Pontimonas sp.; assembly: GCF_031581085.1. NCBI lineage: Bacteria > Bacillati > Actinomycetota > Actinomycetes > Micrococcales > Microbacteriaceae > Pontimonas > Pontimonas sp. Next base: position 34,784 of record NZ_JAVLBO010000003.1, on the reverse strand, counting down.
CAGCTAAGGCGGGCCCACCACGGGGCATGCGGGATTTTCTCCCCGCAGAAAAACGACACCGCGATGCGGTGTTGGCGACTATTTCCGAGCGCTATCAACAACACGGTTTTGACCCCATTGATACGCCCGCCCTGGAAGAACACGACACCCTGCATTCGGGTTTAGGCGGCGATAACGAAAAACTCAGTTTCCAAGTGCTCCGCCGTGGACTCGATACGGCTGACCTGCAGGCGGTCACCTCGCTGGATGAGTTGACCGATTTGGGTCTGCGCTTTGATCTCACCGTCCCCCTCGCGCGCTACGTGGCGACTCACCGTGCCGAGCTTCCCAGTGTGTTTCGCGCCCTGCACATCGCCCCGGTGTGGCGGGCGGAGCGGCCCCAAAAGGGTCGCTACCGCCAATTCGTCCAGTGCGATATCGACATTGTGGGGGAGGCGTCGTCCCTGGCGGAGCGCGAACTGCTCATCGCCAGCGCGGACGCCCTCGACGCGCTTGGCGTATCGGGCTACCGTTTCCGGGTCAATGATCGGCGACTCCTCACCGCTGTGCTGGAGGCAGCCGGGGTGGCCCCCGATCAGCACCTCTCGGTGCTGATCACCCTCGACAAGCTCGACAAAGTGGGTATCGAGGGTGTGCTCGACGAGCTCACCACTCGACACGGTGGTCAGATCGATGCCCGGGCCATGAGAGATTTCCTGGAGCGAGCCAGTGAGCCCGTCGAGTTAGACGCTCACGCCATCGCCCAGCTGATGTCGGCCACTGAGGACAGTGCCGCAGAACTGGTGGGCTGGGCGGCTGATGTGGCCGGGCGAATTGGGCCCGAGAAAGTGGTTTTTGATCCGACGTTGGTGCGCGGCATGGGGTATTACACCGGCAGCATCATCGAACTATTTCACCCGGAGCTCGGGGTATCGCTCGGCGGCGGTGGTCGCTACGACGGAATGGTGGGTCGATTCTTGGGCGACGACGTGCCCGCTTGCGGTTTTTCTCTCGGGTTTGAGCGACTCATCGACGTGGTCGATTCCAGGCGGCACGCCGGGGCGTCCCGCCTGGCCCTGGTCTACACCGAGCAGACACCGCTCCAGGCGCTGCTCGGCGTGAAGGCCGAACTGATTCAGTCGGGCCATGCGGTGGTCTTAGCCCAATCCAAAAAGAATAAGAAGGCGCTCTTTGGGGAACTAGAAACCCTCGGAGTGAGCCGGGTCGCTCAGGTGGAATCCGAGGTTCCTCCTGTCGATGAGCTCACCTGGCGCGAGCTCGGGGAGTAGCACGACTCATTTTTCGAGGTGGCCCGTTCGTGAACAGATTCTCGGTTTCGCCTGGAGGGCACACCAGCTCAGTAGGATTGGGCTCGCATCATCAACAGAGCACACCATCAGGAAGGACGTTGTCGTGGCCGAAATTGAGGCCCTCACCGCGAGGGAAATTCTGGACTCACGGGGAAACCCGACCGTCGAAGTGGAAGTGCTCTTAGAAGACGGCACCATCGGCCGTGCCGCGGTGCCCTCCGGGGCGTCGACCGGGCAATTTGAAGCCTACGAATTGCGAGATGGTGATGCCTCGCGCTACCTCGGCAAGGGCGTGCAGTCCGCAGTGGCCGCAGTGATTGATGTCCTCGGGCCCGCCATTGAAGGCATGGAAGCGAGCGAACAGCGCGCGGTTGATCAGGCACTGATCGATGCCGACGCGACGGCGAACAAGAGCAACCTCGGTGCGAACTCCATTTTGGGGGTATCGCTCGCGATCGCACACGCCTCCGCCGAATCAGCCGACCTTCCCCTCTACCAGTACCTCGGTGGCGCGAACGCCCATGTGCTCCCGGTGCCGATGATGAACGTCATCAACGGCGGCGCCCACGCCGACACGGGTGTGGATATTCAAGAATTTATGGTCTTGCCAATCGGTGCGGGTTCGATGGCGGAGGCGATCCGGATCGGTGCTGAGACGTATCACGCCTTGAAATCCGAACTGAAGGCTGCCGGACTGCAGACCGGTTTGGGTGATGAGGGGGGTTTTGCCCCGGAACTGGCCAGTAACCGCGATGCCTTGGACTTTTTGATCAAAGCAATCGAGCGCGCGGGGTTCCGGCCCGGTGTCGACATTGCCCTCGGTTTGGACGTTGCCGCGACGGAAATGTTCGAATCGGGTGCGTACCGATTCGAGGGCGGGCACAAGAGCGCCGAAGAAATGGTCGCCTACTACGAAGCCCTCGTCGGCGACTATCCACTGGTGACCATCGAAGACCCGTTGGACGAAAACGATTGGGCCGGCTGGGTCGCCTTGACCGAGAAGCTGGGCTCGAGGGTCCAGCTGGTAGGCGATGACTTATTCGTCACCAACCCGGAGCGACTGGCTCAGGGAATCGATCAGAAGGCCGGCAATTCGATCCTGGTGAAGGTCAACCAAATCGGTTCGCTGAGCGAAACGCTCGACGCCGTGGGACTCGCCCAGCGCAGCGGATACACCGCGGTGCTCTCGCACCGCTCCGGTGAAACCGAAGACACCACGATTGCCGATATTGCGGTGGCGACCAATTGCGGTCAGATCAAGACCGGTGCACCGGCGAGGAGCGAGCGGGTCGCAAAGTACAACCAGCTGCTGCGCATCGAAGAGGAATTGGCCGCCCAAGCCCGCTACGCGGGGGCTGGGGCGTACCCGCGTTTTTCGACGAGCTAGCGACCCACCGGCTGATGCCCGAAGGGTAGTCAGTCGACCGACCTACACTGTCGATGTGGCTGGTGACAAGACGAAGAAGACGCGGAGTGCGTCGACAAAGTCGCGCTCACTGACCGTCTCACTGCAGGCGTCGGGGTTCACCGCGACACTGTTAGTGCTCATCGTCACCGCCGTAGTGGTGCTCTCACCGTCACTGCAAGTCCTCGCCGAACAGCGTCAACACATCGCACAGCTACGCGCAGACCTGGAAGAAACCGACCGGGAAGTGGTGGCCTTGGAAGACCAACTGGAGCGCTGGAGTGACCGCGCTTTTGTGGAAACCCAGGCGCGCTCCCGACTCATGTTTGTCTACCCCGGTGACATTACCTACCTGGTTCTCGATGACCTCCCGGGGGAAGTCGACGGCGAGAGCGTGGCCGTGAGCGACGAAATTCAAGTGGCCTCGGGCGACTGGCGGGAAGCCCTATTTGCCAGTTATCTGGTCGCCGCCACCACGAATGCGACACCCGTTGGAGACGTCTTTCAAGAGCCCGAGCCGGGAGTCGAGCCGCTTATTCCTGGGCCGCAATCCGGCCCAGAGCAGGCCCCGCAAGGACTGGGCGAATGACGTGGGAGGAACCCAGTGTTGATGATCACCGTCAGCTTGCGCGTCAACTGGGCCGACCGATGCGTGGCCTACACGCTATTGCCGCGCGGTGTTCCTGTGGGGCACCGGCTGTGGTGGTGACTCTTCCCCGCGTCGATGACCACACGCCTTTTCCCACGCTCTACTACCTGTCGCTGCCCTCGGGAACAAAAGAGGCGTCGCGACTGGAGGCGGCGGGGCGAATGGCCGACTATGAGGCCCGACTGCGAGAAGACGCTCAAGCCCGCGCGCAGTATCACAGGGCGCACAACGATTTTCTCCACACCCGTGCCCAGTTGGGCACTGTCCCCGAAATCGAGGGAATCAGTGCCGGGGGTATGCCCGAGCGCGTCAAATGCCTGCACGCCCTGATCGCCCATTCCCTCGCGGAGGGCCCCGGGGTGAACCCGGTCGGCGACTGGGCCCTGGCCGATACGCAGTGGAGTCTGGAGGTGTGTCAGTGCTCACACGACGCGTGACCCGCGCCCTCGCGGGTGTCCTCATGGGCGCGCTCGCGCTGCCCCTCGCAATGAGCGCCTCAGTCGCGCACGCCGATGAAGTGCGCGAGCGGCAATACTGGCTCGAAGAATTTCGCATCAGCGAAGCGTGGAGTATCACCCGCGGAGCCGGGGTGACGATTGCCATCATCGACACCGGTGTGGACGGCAACCACGAAGATCTTCGGGGAGCCGTCGTGGGCGGGACCGATGTGTCCGGTATCGGCAGTCCGGACGGTCAAACACCGGTGGGCTCGTCCCCCGCGCACGGGACCATGGTGGCGAGTCTCGCCGCCGGCCGAGGACACGACGGAGGCGACGGGGTGATCGGAAGCGCTCCGGGGGCTTCGGTACTGAGCGTCTCGATGAGTTTTGGCAACACAATAATCCCCGCCGACGAGCAGATTGCCGAGGCGGTGATCTGGGCGGTCGATAACGGCGCCGATGTCATCTCACTGTCGCTCACGAGAAACACGAGGGAATGGCCCGTGAGCTGGGACCGGGCGTTTGGTTATGCCGAAGACAATGACGTCGTCGTGGTGGCCGCGGCGGGAAATCGCTCGGCGGGCACCGAAGTCGTCGGCGCGCCCGCCACCATGCCGGGAGTCTTAACGGTCGGGGGAGTGGACCGAGCGGGTGTGGCTAGCGCTCGGGCCTCCAGCCAGGGCATCACGATTGGTGTGATGGCCCCCAGTGAAAACTTGGTGGGTGCGCTCCCCGGTGAGGGCTATGCGCTGTGGGCGGGAACGAGTGGAGCAACCCCGATTGTGTCGGGCATTGCGGCTCTGGTCCGCGCGGCGCATCCCGAGCTCGATGCGGCCAACGTGGTCAACCGGATTCTTGCCACCGCCAGACCGGTCACGCCCACTATTCCCGACCCGCTGTATGGGTTTGGGCTCATCGACGCCTATGACGCGGTGGCGGGCGATGTTCCACTGGTCCAGTCGAATCCGCTGGGAACCATCGACGAATGGGTGCAGATTTATCGACGAGGAAACGACGAGCAGGTGGTCTACCCGCTAGGCCCTGTGGCCACTCCCGAGGCGCCCGATGCGGCCAAGAGTCAACCGGTCACCGCAACACCCGAGGCCGGCCTTACTCGGGAGATTCCGCTGCTGATGGTGGGCGGTGGCCTCGCGCTGGTGGCCATTGTTGCCATCGCCGCCACATTTTCTGTACTGCGTGTCCGGACAGAGCCGCTAGATTAGGGGGGTAGCCCCTTCGTCGGAGAGTTTTTATTGTGCCCAACATTGTGATCATCGGTGGCGGTTATGCCGGTTTCTATTCCGCATTCAAGCTCGAACGCGAGCTTCGAAAAGGTGAAGCGTCGGTCACCCTCATCGACCCACTGCCGTATATGACCTACCAGCCGTTCTTGCCCGAGGTGGCGGCAGGCTCCATTGAGGCCCGACACGTGGTCGTGCCCCACCGGCGTCACTTGAAGCGCACCCGGGTGATCACCGCGCGGGTGACCGGAATCGACCACGCCAATAAGCAGGTCACCGTGACTCCGGAGTTTGGTGAGCCCTTCACGGTCGACTACGACCACGTCGTGGTCACCGCGGGCGCGGTGACCCGGACGTTCCCGATTCCCGGAGTCGCCGATGTGGCAATCGGAATGAAGACGGTCGAAGAGGCAGTGGCGGTGCGCGACCGCCTCATCGACAACATGCACATCGCCGCCCACATGCCTCCGGGACCAGAGCGCGACCGACTCCTCACCGTCGTCGTGGTGGGTGGCGGTTTCGCGGGAATCGAAACCTTCGCGGAATTGCGGGGCCTCGTCAGCGATCTGCTGAGACGCTTCCCGGAGATCACCATTTCGGATACCCATTTCCACCTCATCGAGGCGATGGATCGGATCCTGCCCGAGGTGTCGCTGAAGGCCAGCCACTGGGTGATCGACAATTTGGAGAAGCGCGAAGCACACATTCACCTCAATACCCAGTTGGTCAGCGCCGTGGATGGTCGAATCGAACTCTCCACCGGCCAGTCACTTCAGACCAACCTGATCGTCTGGACCGCGGGAGTGAAAGCCCACTCGATGCTCGGTGGCTCCGGTGTTCCCCTCGAAGAGCGCGGGCGCGTTCGGGCTCAAGCCGATCTCCGGGTGGTCGACGACAACGGCATTGTGGAGGGAATGTGGACCTCGGGTGATGTCGCCGCGGTCCCCGATCTCACCGGCGGTGGCGTGGGCGGATACTGCGTGCCCAACGCCCAGCACGCCGTGCGACAGGGTAAGCACCTCGCGAAAAACCTCACCGCCGTGTTGCGCGGTGAAGAACCCAAAGACTATGTCCACGCAAACCTGGGCGCCGTGGCGGGTCTCGGTGTCGGTGTCGGTGTCCTGCAGGTCGGAAAGATTTCGGTCAAGGGCTTCCTCGGTTTCTTAGCCCACCGCGGATACCACGGCCTGGCGATGCCGATGTGGGAGAGAAAAGTCCGAGTCGTCTCGGACTGGTTGCTGCAGTTGTTCTGGGGTCGGGATGTGGCCAGTATTCGGGCAGTCCAAAAGCCCCGCGAATTCTTTGAGGAGTTCGCCGCGCGCCCCACCCCGGCGGCGGCAGCCACGGCGAAAAAGCGCGCGTCCAAGGCGAAAGTCTCCGCCAACTAGACTGGAATTCGGGCCCCGGTAGCCCAATCGGCAGAGGCAGGCGACTTAAAATCGTCCCAGTCGGGGTTCGAGTCCCCGCCGGGGCACCAGCACGACTCGGGCTGGTGAACGTTCAGTTCTTCTCACTATGCTCGACGTTATGGACGCTCTGATTATTGTCGGGATTCTGGTTGTACTGGTCGTTGCCATCGGCATCTACCTGTGGTCGACCTACAACGGCTTGGTGACGTTGAATGTTCGAGTCGACGAAGCCTGGAGCGACATCACCGTGCAGCTGAAGCGCCGGGCGGATTTGATTCCGAACCTGGTCGATACGGTGAAGGGTTACGCCACCCACGAAAGCGCAGTTTTCGAAAACGTCACGAAGGCCAGGGCTCAGACGATTTCTGCCCAGTCGCCCGCCGAGGCTGCCCAGGCGGAAAACATGATGCAGGACGCCTTGAAGAGCATCTTCGCGGTCGCGGAAGCCTACCCGCAGCTCCAGGCGAGCCAGAACTTTCTGCAGTTGCAGGGTGAACTGGTCGACACCGAGGACAAAATCCAAAGCGCGAGGCGGTTTTATAACGGTGGAGTGCGGGAGCTGAACACTCGAATTCAACTGTTCCCGAACAATATTTTTGCCACCAACTTGGGCTTCGGTGAGCGGGACTTCTTCGAAGTGGCCAACCCCGAAGCGATCGCCGAGTCCCCGCGTATCCAGTTCTAGCGGTGTCACGAAGCAACCACCATCACCGCGAGGGTGACAGAGGGTAGGGCGGGCCGATGTATCGGGCGATTGCGGCGAATAAGCGCAACACGTATGTGATCATGGCGGGCTTTGTCCTCATTCTCGCCGCCCTCGGATTTCTCGCCGCGGCCATGTTTGGTGACGGCTCCGGGGTGATTTTCTGGGCGGTGCTCGCCGGTGCGCTGATCTACGTCGTCATCCAGTACTACCAGGCGGGTAAACAGGCGTTAGCGCTGGCCGGGGCGCAAGAAATTCAGAAACGCGATAACCCCCGGCTCTACCGCATTGTCGAAAACTTGGCGATCACGATGGGTCTTCCCACCCCGAAGGTCTACATCGTGAACGATCCGGCCCCTAACGCTTTTGCGACCGGTCGCGACCCCGAACACGCCGCGGTGGCCACCACAACCGGGCTGTTAGAGCTGATGGATGACACCGAGTTAGAGGGTGTGATGGCCCACGAGATGGCGCACGTGAAAAACCTCGACATTCGGGTGACCACGATTGTCTTTGGTCTGGTGGTGGTGGTGGGTCTGCTGGCCGATTTCCTCGCTCGAATGGCTTTTTTTGGGGGCATGCGGCGCAGCGGCGGTGGCGCCCACCCGATCCTGCTCATCGTGGGAATTTTGGCCATGATTATTGCCCCGCTGTTAGCGGGACTCATTCAGGCCGCCGTATCTCGCCAACGCGAATATTTGGCGGATGCGACCGGAGCATTGACGACGAGACACCCGGACGGATTGGCCAGCGCGCTGCACAAACTGGGCGAATACGGCCGCCCACTCAAACGCCAACAGGCCTCGATGGCCCACCTCTGGATGGCCGACCCCGTCCAGCCGGGAGTCATCGACCGAATGTTCCAAACCCATCCCCCCATTCCCGAGCGGATTAAGCGTTTGATGGACAATCGGGCCCGCTTTTAGGCCTGTGGGCGCACTGGCAATCTAGACTGTTGCTCATGCCCTTGCCACGGAAGCTTCGCGCCGACCGGGAAAAACCGGTCGTGCCGCCCGGTGTGCAGATCGCTGCCGCCTGGTCGTGGCGTTTTGTCGCCATTGTGGGGGCCTTGGCCGTCGCCCTGTTGCTCATCATCCAGTTGAGCTTCCTGGTGGTGCCGCTGCTCATCGCCGTGTTGTTGGCGGTGCTCGCGACACCACTGGCGAAGCAGCTGCGGCGTATCGGTTTTCCGGGGTGGTTGGCGACACTGAGCACGCTGGTGACACTGTTTGCCGCAGTAGGTGCCCTGGTGTGGCTGGTCGTGGACGAAATCACCCGCGACTTCGCGTCCCTGCAGAGACGAAGCATCCAGGCCTACGACGATTTCATCGCGTTTTTGTTGGAATCCCCCCTGGGTGTCACCGAAGCCCAACTCACTCAGTGGTTTGATTCTTTCCTCATCGACATGGAGTGGAACACCGCCTGGGTGCTCTCCGGAGCGCTCTCGGTGACCAGTTCGGTCGGCTCCGTACTGGTGGGTGTGGGTATTGCGTTCTTCGCTCTGATTTTCTTCGTCCACGATGGTGCGCGCATTTGGCGTTGGGTGGTGGGGCTTCTCCCCACCGACGCCCGCGGTCCCGTGGCGGGAGCCAGTTCCAAGGGCTGGGCGACGCTGACAAAGTTTGTGAACGTGCAAATTTTTGTGGCCGCCGTCGACGCACTGGGTATTGGCCTGGGCGCGTTCTTCCTCGGTCTTCCCCTCGTTCTCCCCATTGCCGTCGCCGTATTCCTGGGTGGCTTTGTGCCCATCATTGGGGCCTTTGTCACCGGGGCAATCGCCGCGTTTATCGCGCTGGTCTATGCGGGGCCCGTCGCCGCACTGATCATGGTGATTATCGTGTTGGCTGTGCAACAGTTGGAGAGTCAAGTGCTCCAACCCCTCGTGATGGGAGCTGCCGTGAAAGTCCACCCCTTGGCCGTCGTCCTCGCCGTCGCTGCCGGTGGGTTCCTCGCCGGAATTCCCGGTGTGCTCTTCGCGGTCCCGGTCGTGGCCTACCTCAACGTCTTCATTAGCTACCTCTCGCGCTCCGAGTGGGTGGGCGACCCTGAGGCCGCCAAGTGGTCGGCCGCGAAAACGGCGAGTGTGAACGCATGACCGTCGTCAATCAACACACGGCCGCGGTGACAATCCCCGGCCCCGACCTGAACGATTTTGAGGCGGCTCGCGCCACCGTCTCGGCGGTGGCGCAAGTGACCCCCATGGAGGTCTCACGCTACCTCGAGCAACTACTCGGGGTTCCCGTGATGATGAAGTGTGAAAATCTGCAGCGCACCGGTTCCTACAAAATCCGCGGCGCGTTCAACCGGATGTCGAAGCTCAGCGAGGAAGAGCGCGCTCGGGGGGTAGTGGCGGCCAGTGCGGGAAACCACGCTCAGGGGGTCGCCTTTGCCGCCAAAGAGTTGGGGATTAAAGCGACCATCTTCACCCCCACCGGGGTGGCACTGCCCAAACTCCAAGCCACCCGCGCCTACGGCGCGGAGGTGGTTCTCACCGGAGACACCATGATCGGCCCGCTTCGGGCCGCCAGCGAATTTGCGAAACAAACCGGCGCTGTGCGCATTCCGCCCTTCGATCACCACGATGTGGTCGCCGGTCAGGGGACGGTCGGCCTCGAAATTCTCGACCAGTTTCCCGAAGTGGAAACGGTCGTGGTGCCCATCGGTGGCGGTGGGCTGATGTCGGGTGTGGCCAGTGTGCTGAAGCAGAGGGCGGCCTTAGCCGGCCGGGACATCAAAGTCATCGGGGTTCAGGCCGCAAGCGCCGCCCCGTACCCGCTGTCGATGGATGCCGGGGAAATCGTGGAAGTGGCTGTTCAACCGACCATTTCTGACGGAATCGCGGTATCGAAGCCCGGTGTATTGAATTTTGACATCATCAAACACACCGTCGACGAGGTCGTCACCGTCGACGACGATGAAACAGCTCGCGCCATTTTGGTCCTCATGGAACGGGCAAAAATGGTGGTCGAACCCGCGGGAGCGGTCGCCGTCGCGGCGGTGATGAGCGGCTTGGTGACCGCGACGGGTCCCACCGCGGTGATTTTGAGCGGCGGAAATATCGACCCGATGATCCTGGAGCGGGTGATTAGCCGAGGTTTGGCGAGCTCCGGGCGGTACATGAAGATGCGCATTCCGCTTCCCGACCGGCCCGGCCAGTTGGCGAGGACGTCCGAGATTGTGGCGGATGAAAACGCCAACGTCGTGGAAGTGCTCCACACCCGTCACGGTAGCGGCCTGCAGATCAGTCAGGTCGAACTCGAATTGCACATCGAAACGCGTGGGCCCGAACACGCCGAGCAAGTCTTAGAAGCTCTGCGCCGTGAAGGATACGAGCCGCGGATCGATTTCTAGCGTGTCGGGGGCCAGCCGTCAGCTCTCGGTTACTAGGGGCGGAAGGTCTCCACTTCGATAATTTCCACGGCAATTTCGGCCCCGCTCGGAGCGGTGTAGGTACTGGAGTCGCCGACTTTGAGCCCGATGATGGCCTCACCGAGCGGGCTTTGCTCGCTGTAGACATCGAGGTCGGTGTCACCGGCCAGCTCTCGCGAGCCCAGCAGGAATTTTTCTTCATCGCCGTGAATGTGGGCGGTGACGACAGTGCCCGGTTCGACCACTCCGGAGCTCTCGGGGACATCGCCGACGTGGGCATTTTTCAGCATGTCGGTCAGGTTGCGAATACGCGATTCGATTTTTGCCTGTTCGTCTTTGGCGGCGTGGTAGCCACCGTTTTCTTTCAAGTCACCCTCTTCTCGGGCAATTTCGATGCGTTTGGAAATCTCGGCGCGGCCCGCCGTCGAGAGTTGTTCCAACTCGAGGGCAAGCCGGTCGTAGGCTTCCTGGGTCAGCCAAACGGTGTGCTCCGATGAGTTCGCCACGGGTCAATCCCCCTTAAATAGCTAACAACCGGCCCCATGTGGACGCCGGTTGAGATTGATTCAGACTACGTCAACCAACACTCGTAGAGCAAGCCTGTCACGGCCGGTTCGCTGGTGCGAAGCGGTTGGTTGAACACCCGGGTGCGCACCTCGGCCGGAGGAATATCCACCACCTTCCAGCCCACGATGCCGTACTGGGCGTTTAGCGCTTGGACCGCGCAAGACAGCTCAGTGCCCGGAGTGGTCGAGACCTCAAAACGCACGCTGACTTCTCGCTCACTGATCAGGTCGTAGCCCAAATCGCGGGTTTCAAACTGCGAACCGGGCTGGCCCACCCCGGCCCAGCCCAACCAGGCCAGCAACACCACGGTGACACCGGTGACGCCCGCGATTGCCCAGTAGCGCTGGTTTCGCCGGTCGGTGTCCGTGTGTCCGTAGCGCTCGGCGAGAAGGTCCTTCGTGGCATTGCCTTCGGCGGTGTCACTTTCGGTACCGGGCGCCACGACGCTCGAGGTGTCGACATTCTGGGTGTTCTCTCGGGACACCACCCACCACCTTCCGCTACCGTGTGGGCAAGAGATTATCGCGCCGGATTGGGCGCGTGCTGAATCAGGAAAGGCAGTGGTCGGCAGTGGTCATCGCCTCCGGACTCGTTCCCCCCATTGAAGTCGACCCGGTGTCGGTGACCCCGGGTGTGATCGGCTTTGTCGTGACCTTCACGGTCGCGCTTGCCGCGCTGGCGCTCATCATGGACATGGTCCGCCGGGTGCGCCGGGTGCGCTACCGACAAGAAATCGGTGAGCGACTCGATCGGGAAGCCGCCTCGGGGCAGACAGACGCCGACGAATCCTCCGATGGGCGCACGGGCTCAGTCTCGTCGGATTCGTCTACAGCGGAGGATTCAGCGCGATAAGCAACACCGCGCTCCAGTGGCTAAAAAACGCCAGTACGGTAAACGCGTGGAAGATTTCGTGAAAGCCAAAGACGGCCGCTGAGGGGTTTGGCCACTTGGTCGCATAGACCACGGCCCCCAGGGTGTAGAGCAGGCCACCGGCGACGACGAGAATCATCATCGCCGGGTTCGCCTCCCACAGCTGAGGCGTGTACATCACGGCAGCCCAGCCCAGTAACAGATACAGCGGAACGTAAATCCAGCGCGGTGCGCCCAGCCAGAACACGCGCAGGCCGACGCCGAGCAGGGCCCCCGACCAGACCAGGGCTAACAGCAGCACTCCCTGTGCAGGAGGTAGGGCCAAGACAGCGATGGGGGTGTAGGTTCCGGCGATCAGAAAGAAAATATTCGAGTGGTCGATTCGCCGCAGCACCGCTTTGGTCTGGCTCGACCAGGTGAACCGGTGGTAGACCGCCGAAACGCCAAAGAGAGCGAGTGAACTCACGGCGAAAACGGCACTGGAGATCGCCGCCGGAATTCCTTCAGCGAGTGCCACCAGCACGATCCCGGCGGCGATCGCGAGCGGGAATGTGGCCAGGTGAATCCACCCCCGCCAGCGCGGTCTCACCTCCGCCTGGTGGTAGTCGATGGCTTCATCGACGAGGGGGACCGCCAGGTACGCCTGGTCGTCTTCACCCGGTTCCTTGGGTGTGCTGTCGTCTAGTGAAGGGTCCACCCCTCCACGCTAAGACCAATTGTCTAAGCCTCACCACAATGTGATGTTTCGTTCACGGGACCCCGTGATTAGGACTACGGTAGTCCTGTGCCTCGCAGAAGTCTGATTCCCGGACTGGGGTTGATCTACAGCCTCTACACCCGCCGCCTCAAAGGCCAAGTCGACGGGAAAAATCACCCGAAACACATCGGCCTGATCTTGGACGGCAACCGTCGTTGGGCGAAACAGCGCGCCATGGAGTCCTCCTCACACGGTCACCGGGCGGGCGCCGACAAAATCCACGAGTTTCTCACCTGGTGCGATGACCTCGGTGTGGACGTGGTGACCCTCTACCTCCTCTCCACGGACAACATCAACGGCCGCGATAAAGTCGAACTGGATGCGCTCTGCGACATCATCGAATCGCTGGCCGACCAGCTCTCTCGTTTTCGAAACTGGCGAGTCCAACACGTCGGCCACCGCGATGACCTGCCCGCCGGTCTCCTGGGTCAACTGGATGCGGCCGCAGCGAGAACAGAGAACAATTCTGGACTGCACGTCAATCTCGCCGTGGGCTACGGCGGGAGACAAGAAATCACCCAAGCGGTGCGCCGCCTCGTCGACGCCCACCACAAAAGCGGTGGTGACCTGGAGGGCCTGGCCGAGACGGTCAGTGTGGAGAGTATTACCCAACACCTCTACACCGGGGGACAGCCGGATCTCGATTTAGTCATTCGCACCTCTGGCGAGCAGCGCTTGAGCGATTTCATGATTTGGCAGGCCGCCCACAGCGAGTTCTATTTTGTGGAAGCGCTGGGTCCCGATCTGCGCGAGGTCGATTTTCTGCGGGCAATGCGCGACTACGGGCGCCGAGCGAGACGGTTTGGTCACTAGGAGTTCACCTTTTCCCGGCCTGCAGGCCGCGTGTCGTCTCCGCCTCCCGTCGGCTGCTGACGTAGCGTCTGGGTAACGCGTTCGCTTCACCCTGAAGGAGACACGGTGACACCATCCGCAAACCCTCGGTCGACCACCACCACAGCCAGCAACACGGCATCAGATACGAGGGAGCGGACGTTCGTCCTCGATACCTCTGTCCTTCTGAGCGATCCGGCAGCGCTGTTTCGCTTTGCCGAACACCACGTGGTGCTGCCCGTGGTGGTGATTTCAGAGCTTGAAGGCAAACGCCACGATCCAGAAATTGGTTACTTTGCCCGCCAAGCCCTGCGCTATCTCGATGGGTTGCGCCAGCAACACGAGCGCTTAGATTTTCCGATCAGCGTGGGAGAGGGGGGAACACTGCGGGTTGAGTTGAACCACTCCAACCAGTCGGTGCTACCCAGCGGTTTGCAATTGGGCGACAATGATTCGCGCATCTTGGCTGTGGCCGTCAATTTGGCGGCTGAAGGCGTGCCCGTCACGGTGGTCTCAAAAGATCTGCCGATGAGGGTGAAGGCCGCTTCGGTCGGCTTGGCCGCCGACGAATATCGTGCGGAGTTGGCTGTCGACTCGGGTTGGACGGGTCTCGCAGAAATCGCTCTCGGTTCCGAAGACGTCCAAGCCCTCTACGACAACGAGTCGTTGACAACCGAACTCGTCGAGGACTTACCACTCAACACCGGTGTGATCATGTCGAGTGAACGTGGATCAGCCCTCGGCCGCGTCACCGCCCGCAAAACCATCAGTTTGGTTCACGGTGACCGGGACCTCTTTGGCCTCCACGGTCGCTCGGCAGAGCAGCGCCTCGCGATCGACCTGCTGCTCGATAACAGTGTGGGAATGGTGTCCCTGGGGGGTCGCGCGGGCACAGGAAAGTCGGCCCTCGCGCTGTGTGCGGGACTCGAAGCCGTACTCGAGAGAAACCTGCACCGAAAAATCATGGTCTTTAGGCCCCTCTACGCTGTCGGCGGTCAGGAGCTTGGTTACCTACCGGGTGACCAGGCCGAGAAAATGAACCCGTGGGCAGAGGCCACCTTCGACACGCTGGGTTCCGTGGTGTCGCCGAATGTGGTCAGCGAGGTGATGGAGCGGGGAATCCTCGAAGTCCTCCCGCTGACCCACATTCGCGGTCGCTCGCTTCACGACGCGTTTGTCATCGTCGATGAGGCCCAGTCGTTGGAGCGAAACGTGTTGCTCACCGTCTTGAGCCGCGTCGGGCAAAACTCCCGAGTGGTCCTCACCCACGATGTGGCGCAGCGCGACAACTTGCGGGTGGGTCGACACGATGGTGTGGCCAGTGTGATCGAAGCGCTGAAAGACCAGTCGCTCTTTGGCCACGTCACCCTCTCGCGCTCAGAGCGAAGCCCCATCGCTGCTCTGGTGACCGACCTGCTGGAGGGCGGAGCGCCTCAGCACTAGGGCTCTCTAGAGCCCTGGCGTGGTCATCCTCAACACGTCGAGGGATGTATCGAGTTGTTCTTCGGTGATGTCGCCGCGTTCCACAAAACCCAAGGCGATCACCGCGTCGCGGATGGTGATTTTCTCCGCCACCGCGTGCTTGGCGATTTTCGCGGCGGCTTCGTAGCCAATGAGGCGATTCAGCGGGGTGACAATCGACGGTGAGGATTCGGCGAGGCTTTGGGCGCGCTCGACGTTGGCCTCTAAACCCGCCACCGTTTTATCCGCAAAAGCCCTCGAGGCGTGTGCGAGCAGTCGAGTGGATTCCAGCAGCGACGAGGCCATCACGGGGATGGCGACATTCAACTCGAAGTTTCCACTGGCCCCGGCCCAGGCGACCGTCTGGTCGTTTCCGACGATCCGCGCACACACCATCAGCAGCGCCTCGGGAATGACGGGGTTGACTTTGCCGGGCATGATCGAACTGCCGGGTTGCAAATCGGGCAGGGCCAACTCACCTAAGCCGGTATTGGGGCCACTGCCCATCCAGCGCACGTCGTTGGCGATTTTGGTCAGTGACACCGCGATGGTGCGAAGCGCGCCGGAGGCTTCGACCAACCCGTCTCTTGCCCCCTGAGCTTCAAAGTGGTCGAGAGCTTCGGTGAGCGGCAGGTGGGTGTGGGCTGCCAGCAACTCAATGACCCGCTCGGAAAAACCCACCGGGGTGTTAATTCCCGTGCCCGTCGCGGTTCCCCCCAAGGGCACTTCTGCCACTCGGGGCAGGGCCGCGTGGATGCGTTCAATTCCGAGGCGAACCTGGCGGGCATAGCCGTGAAATTCTTGGCCAAAGGTGACTGGCGTGGCGTCCATGAGGTGTGTTCGACCAGATTTCACCACCGTCGCCCACTGCTGGGCTTTGTCCTCAAGAGCGTGTGCGAGGTGCTCGAGTGCGGGCACCACGTCGTTGACCAAAGAACCGGTGACGGCGACGTGCACCGAAGTGGGAAAGACATCGTTGGAGGATTGGGAGGCATTCACGTGGTCGTTGGGGTGAATGTCCTGGTTCGATTCGCGGCTGGCGATCGTGGCTAACACTTCGTTCATGTTCATATTTGACGAGGTGCCACTACCGGTCTGATACGTGTCGACCGGGAAGTGTTCGAGGTGCTGGCCGGCGATGATCTGATCGGCGGCGCCGATGATGGCCTGGGCGATGGCCTCCGGGAGGATGCCCAACTCCTGGTTTGCCGACGCGGCGGCCCTCTTGACCTCCGCCAGCGCGATAATGTGACCGGGCTCTAACCCGCGTCCGGAGATGGGGAAGTTCTCGACTGCGCGCTGAGTTTGTGCGCGATAGAGCGCGTCTTTGGGCACCCGGACTTCGCCCATGGTGTCGTGTTCGATGCGAAAGTCGTGCTCGTCGGAGGTCATCGGTTGCCTTCCTCGGGGTGGTGGGGCGCCATCGTGCGTGGCGGCCTGTCTGCTGGGTTACTCTGTGGCACAAGACGGCCAGTCGCCCGCTAGCATACCGGCGCCATAGCCCCGATTTAGCCCCAGATTGCCGGGTAGTCGCCTTGGATGACCGAGGCGATGAACAACACTCCGGCTTCGGTGGTGCCGGAGACCACGACTAAGCCGAGCTCCGTCGTCGCGACGAGCGCGTAGGAGGCGTTACCGGGGTCGGGGACGTCACGGCGGTCGATCACCTCCCAGGTGATCGAGTCAGAGCCTGCCAATGTCGTCTCCGATGTGCTGCCACCGGGTCCAATGATTTCGGTGAGCGCGTCGCCACTGGGAGTAAAGACTTGGGCGAGTTCGACATAGTCGCCCGTGGTGCTCAACAACCCGATTGCCCACATCCGCCCGAATGATTCGTCCGAGATGGTGGCGCGGTTTGCCGACCAGGTGTCATCCAGCTCGGGCACAATCAGCTCGGCGGGGGCGCTGGGAGCGGCTTGGCTGGCGACCGCTTCGTAATCGATGGCCTGGGGAATAGTTTCATCGGGCCGGGCAACCACCAACACCAAAAAGACCACGATGCCGAGCGAGGCGCCGATCGAGGCCACCAGGTTTCTGATGTTTTGTCTTTGCCGGCGAAGTCTTTTGGCTTCCTCTTTTCTCGCCCTCGCCTCTTCGGGTGTTTCCGAACTACTCATCCGCGGCTTTTCTCGCCGAATCGAGGCGCTCCCTCGCGTTGTCGAGCCACTGTTCACACCGGGTGGCGAGCGCTTCGCCCCGCTCCCACAGTGAAATGGATTCTTCTAAGGTGACCTGGCCTTGTTCCAGGCGACTGACCACTTCGACGAGTTCATCGCGAGCCTGCTCGTAGCTGAGGGCGGCGATGTCGTCGGGGAGCTCGGCGGAATGATCGGAAGTCGTCACGAGACCATCCTAAGAGTCCGTCACTTCTGCGGCGATATCGCCGTCTTTGACGCGAAGGCGCAACGCATCACCTTTTGTCACCGACTGCGGCGAACTCACGAGTTCGCCGGATGCTTTGTGGACGATGGCGTAGCCGCGATCGAGGGTGGCTTGGGGGGAGAGCGCCCGCACACTCGCCCGCAGCGACTCCAACCGGGAGCCTTGCAGGCTCAGCAGAGTGTCGGTCACGTCCACCCCGCGCTGGACCAGACGCAAGACATCTTCGGCGTGACGGTCGACCACGGTGAGGGGCATTGCGAGCACCGGTCGCTGCCTCATCATGTCGAGGCGCTGGCGCTCGCCGTCGATGAGGTTAGCCACCCGCTGGGTGAGCCGGGAGCGTGCGTCGGTCAGCCGTAGGCGCTCTTCTGCGACGTCGGGAACAACCCGTTTGGCGGCATCGGTGGGGGTGGATGCGCGCACATCGGCCACGTCATCGAGGAGTGGTTTGTCTGCTTCGTGCCCGATGGCACTGATCACGGGAATATCGAGCGCCGCCACGCGGCGAAGGAGTACTTCGTCGCTAAAGGGCAGGAGGTGTTGAAAATCGCCGCCTCCTCGGGCAATGACGATGACGTCGACCGCGGATGCTTCGAGGCGGTCCACGGCGGCGATGATTTCTGGCACCGCCCGGTCGCCTTGAACACTGGCGTGTTCCACCTGGAATTGCACTTCTGGCCAACGCGCGGTGGCGTTGTGGAGGACATCTTTCTCCGCGTCAGAATCGCGCGCGGTCACGAGGCCGACGCACCGGGGCAAAAAGGGTGGGGCGTTTTTGCGCTCCGGGTCAAACAGTCCCTCGGCGGCGAGTGCGAGTCGGAGGGCTTCGATCTTCGCCAGAAGTTCACCGAGTCCCGCCAGTCGCATATCCAGGACATTCATCGAGAGTTTGCCGCCGCGGACGTACCAGTTGGGTTTGACCTTCAGCAGCACACGGTCACCGTGACCGACACCGTCGGGGATTTTCTCGCGGGTGGAGCGCCAAATGGTGATGTCGACCGTGACGTCTTCTTCCGGGTCTTTTACCCGGCCATAGACGTGACCTCCGGAGACACCCCACTGGGTAATTTCTGCGTCAATCCAGACCGAGCCGAGACGGTTGATGTACACGTCGAGAGATTCGGAGAGTTTTCGCAAGCTCCACGGCGTCTCTGGCGACGAATCATTTCCCGCGGTGGCGCTCACCGCTCCAGGCTAGGCCACGGCGCTGACATTTTTCAGCCTGAACCACCCGGCCATCGATACACTGGGGCGGTGACGATTTCCAACGGTTCTGCCACCCTGCTCGAGCAACCCGCGATTCCCGCCCGGCGAGAAAAGCTCCACGATGTCCCCGTCTCGGGGACAAAACGGATCCTGCTCGCGGCCCCCCGCGGTTACTGCGCAGGCGTCGACCGCGCGGTCATCGCCGTGGAAAAAGCCTTGGAGCGCTATGGCGCCCCGGTGTACGTGCGCAAACAAATCGTCCACAACATTCACGTGGTGCGCGAGTTGGAAGCACGCGGTGTGGTGTTTGTCGATGAGGTGGAAGAGGTCCCCGAAGGCTCGACCATTGTCTTTAGCGCCCACGGTGTCTCACCGATGGTGGTGGAGGAGGCCAAAGAGCGCGAGCTTCACGCCATTGACGCGACCTGCCCGCTGGTCACAAAAGTCCACCGCGAAGCGGTGCGCTTCTCGGGTCAAGATTTCCACATTGTGCTCATCGGCCACGACGGCCACGAAGAGGTCGAAGGCACGATGGGTCACGCACCCGAGAACACCACCCTGGTCAATGACCCGGACGAAGCCGACACAATCGACATCCCCGAGACCGAGAACCTGATTTGGTTGTCCCAGACCACCCTGAGTGTCGACGAAACGATGGAGACGGTGCGCCGGCTTCGCGCCCGCTTCCCCCACCTCCAAGACCCGCCGAGCGACGACATCTGCTACGCGACCCAAAACCGGCAGGTGGCCATTAAGAAAATCGCCGAAGAGTGCGATTTGGTGATCGTGGTCGGATCAGAAA
The DNA here is from genome assembly GCF_031581085.1 of Pontimonas sp. Lineage (NCBI taxonomy): Bacteria > Bacillati > Actinomycetota > Actinomycetes > Micrococcales > Microbacteriaceae > Pontimonas > Pontimonas sp. The sequence goes on along the minus strand of NZ_JAVLBO010000003.1, from coordinate 15,403 downwards.
ACTCGTCCAACAGCGTTCGTCTGGTGGAGGTGGCCCTGGAATACGGGGCCCGCGCCTCCTACCGCGTTGACTACGCCAGTGAAATTAAGCAGGAGTGGCTCGAGGGGGTCAACACAATTGGTGTGACTTCGGGGGCTTCCGTCCCGGAAGTCCTGGTCGACCAGGCGCTCGCCGACCTGGCCGATGCCGGCTACCGCGATGTGGAAGAAATCCGCACCGCCGAGGAAGACCTGCAATTCTCGCTTCCCAAAGAGCTGCGCAAGGACGCTCAGGGAAAAACCGATGAGCGCGCCCTGGGTGGTCGAACCCGCTAACTCGAGTGGGCCCCGTCAGGGCGGGGCCTCTGGTCGAACCCGGTGGGTTATTTCAGGGCGTGTCCGGCAGAGCCCAGCTGCTCGGCCGCGGAGACGACTCGGGCCGCCATCGCGGTTTCCGCGTCTTTCCCCCAGGCGCGAGGGTCGTAGACCTTCTTATTTCCCACTTCGCCGTCGACGCGGAGCACCTGGTCGTATTTGGTGAGCATCGAGTGGGCAATAGACCGGGTAAACGCATACTGGGTGTCGGTGTCGACATTCATTTTGATCACACCGTGTGAGACGGCAGTCTGGATTTCTTCTTCGGTTGAGCCAGATCCGCCGTGGAAGACCAGGTCCATCGGTTTGGCCGCGGTGGAAAACTTCGCGGCCAAGCCCTCTTGGATTTCGGCTAAGAGTTCGGGCTTGAGGGTGACGTTTCCGGGCTTATAGACACCGTGGACGTTTCCAAAGGTGAGGGCAGTGAGGTAGCGGCCCTTCTCGCCGAGTCCGAGGGCTTCGACCGTTGCGATGGCGTCTTCGAGAGTGGTGTAGAGCTTGTCGTTGATTTCGTGGCTGACACCGTCTTCTTCGCCGCCGACGACGCCAATTTCTACTTCGAGGATTTGGCCGAGCGCGCTGGTGCGCTCGAGGAGCTCCTGGGCGATCCGGAGGTTCTCCTCGAGGGGGACGGCGGAGCCGTCCCACATGTGCGACTGGAAGAGCGGCGCCCGTCCGGCTTTTACCTCTTCTTCGGACGCGCTAATGAGTGGCCGCACGAAGCCATCGAGGGCGTCTTTCGGGCAGTGGTCGGTGTGCACGGCGACGTGAATCGGGTAGTTTTTTGCCACCTCGGTGACGTACTGGGCAAACGCCATCGCACCGGATACTCGGGCTTTGACGGTGTGGCCGGAGAAGTAGTCGGCGCCTCCGGTGGAGACCTGGATGATGCCGTCAGATTCGGCTTCGGCAAACCCTTGGAGCGCCGCGTTAATGGTCTGGGAGGAACTCACGTTGATGGCGGGAAGGGCGAACCCTGTGGCTTTCGCCTGGTCGATGATCTGGGCGTACTGTTCAGTGCTGACAACCGGCATGGGTTTCTCCTACAGGGTGATGATCATGTCCCGCCCAGCCTACCGCGCGCAATGGCGCCCGCCAGGGGGTCTTCTCCTCACCAATCACCGCCCGACTAGACTGTGGGCATTCGGCCTGAAGGGGTGGACATGATCAACGAAGAACCCGGCGAGCTGTTTAGTCACCCCGATCGAAACTTGGCGATGGAGCTCGTTCGAGCGACCGAGGCGGCCGCGATTCGTGCCACACCGTGGATTGGTCGTGGCGATAAAAACGCTGCTGATAAGGCTGCGGTGGATGCGATGCGAAAGTTCCTCTCGACGGTGAACTTTCAGGGTGTGGTGGTGATCGGTGAGGGCGAAAAAGACGACGCCCCGATGCTGTTCAACGGAGAGATCGTGGGCACCGGTCAGGGCCCTCAGGTGGATATTGCCGTCGACCCCATCGATGGCACCTCGCTGACCGCGGCGGGGCGAAGCCACGCGATCTCAATGATCGCCGTGGCTGAGCGCGGCAGCATGCTCGATGCCTCCAGTGTGTTTTACATGGAAAAAATGGTGGCCTCCGAGGAGGGCATCGGGGTGTTGGACATCGATCGCCCACTGGCGGAAAACATTGCCGCGCTGGCACGGGCGAAGGACAAACCCATCGATGAGATTCGCGTTGCGGTGCTGGACCGGCCGCGACACGACGCGTTAATCCAGCAGATTCGCGACGCCGGCGCGGGAACCAGGCTCATTTTTGACGGCGATGTGGCCGCGGGAATTAACGCGGCCCGACACGACAGTCGCATTGATATGGCCGTCGGTATCGGAGGAAGCCCAGAGGGTGTCGCCACGGCGTGTGCGATTAAGGCGCTCGGTGGTTTCATGCAGGGTCGACTCGCCCCCCAGAGTGACGAGGAACGCCAGCGCGGACAAGATGCCGGCCTCCAATTCGATCACGTCTACGGCTTGGACGATTTGGTCCGAAGCGACAACACGTTCTTCGTGGCCACCGGTGTGACCGATGGTGAATTGGTTCGCGGCGTGCGCCGGCAGGGTGGCTTAATCTCCACGGAGAGTATCGCGCTTCGTTCGCGCTCCGGCACGATGCGCCGGGTCAGTGCCGACCACCAAGCCTCGAAATGGTTGGACGACTAAGCGCTCACCACGCCGCTACTTCGCGCTGAGTTCCGCCGGATCGTCGCCACTGGTTTCGTCGCCACTGGACGTGTCAACGTCGGTTTCGTTCACGTCGGTTTCGTCAACGTCCAGGGCTGAGGTGAGTTCGCTGGCGCTCATATCGCGTACCGGCTCGTCGATGCCGGGTAACTGCTCTGGCATTCCGTCTCCATCGCCCAGCACACTCAGTTTTCTCGCACTGGGAATGACCCGGGATTCGAGGGTGCCGACGAAGGCGTTGTAATCCTTGACCGCACCTCGAATGGAGCGGCCCAGTTTGTCGATTCGCTCGGCCATTGTGCCAAGGCGTTGGTGGAGTTCGCGGCCCACCTCGAAGAGTGTTTTCGCGTCCTGGGTGAGGGCGTCTTGCTGCCAGGCGAAGGCGACGGTTTTCATTACCGACCACACCGAGACCGGTGAGGCGAGGGCGACGCGTTTACTAAATGACCACTCCATCAAATCGGGGTCACCCTCGAGGGCGGCGGAGAGCAGGGCTTCGGTGGGAATGAAGCAGATCACAAATTCGGGGGAGTTGGTGAGGTTGTTCCAGTAGGACTTTTTACTCAGGCTCTCCACGTGGGAGCGCACCGACTTGACGTGGTCGTCCAGGAGGGCGGTGCGTCGACGCAGTTCGTCGCCCGTGGCGGAGGGGGGAATTTCTTGCGCGTCCCAGTACGCGGAGAAGGGCACTTTCGAATCGATGGCGATGTATTTATCTCCGGGGAGCCGCAGCGTCATATCCGGTTTACCAAGGCCTTCGCCTTCGACCTGTTTTTGCTCCACAAAGTCGAGCTTGTTCAAAAGTCCCGCACTCTCGGCGATGCGCCGCAGTTGCACTTCCCCCCAGCGGCCGCGGGTTTGGCCGCCGCGGAGCGCGGTCTCTAATGATTCGGTCGTGCGGCGCAACTGTTCATCGTTGTGAACCACTTGGCGCAACTGTTCGGAGAGGGTGGAGGCCTGTTCGCTTCTCACCCGCTCCATTTCGGTGACGGCGCGGTCGACTTTGGTCAGTTGGTCGCGAAGGGGCTCCAGCATGTGGATCAGTTTTTGATCCTCGGTATTTTTCTCCCGAAGCTGGTCGTATTGGTTTTGGAGGAGTTCGAGTTGGGCGATGAGGGCCTGGGAGCGCTCCTGCTCGGAGTGCAGTTGGGAATTGAGGGAGCTGAGCTGGCTTCGGCGGAAATACCCGGCCAGGCCAAACCCGGCTGCGACTCCCAGCACGAGGGCGGCGGTGATCCACAGTCCAAGAAATTCCATGCCTTTAGTCTCTCACCCACTACCGACGACGCCGGGAGTTTCGGGCACCGGGGGTAGCGGGCTCCAGTAGGCTCGGGGGTTGTGGCTCTCACAATCGGAATCGTCGGTTTGCCCAATGTCGGCAAATCCACACTATTTAATGCCCTGACAAAGAACACCGTTCTCGCGGCGAACTACCCGTTCGCCACGATTGAACCCAACGTCGGTGTGGTGAACCTGCCCGATAGCCGGCTCGACACCCTCGCGAAAATGCACAACAGCGAAAAGGTTGTTCCGGCGACGGTGTCGTTTGTCGACATTGCGGGAATAGTAAAAGGCGCCAGCGAGGGCGAAGGGCTCGGCAATCAATTTCTGGCCCATATCCGTGAAGCCGACGCCATTGCCCAAGTAGTCCGAGTGTTTTCCGATCCGGACGTCGTCCACGTCGATGGAGGGGTCAACCCCGCATCAGATTTAGAAACCATCAACACCGAACTGATTTTGGCCGACCTGCAAACCTTGGAGCGCGCCATTGTGCGCCTAGAAAAGGAAGTCAAAGGTAAGCGCGCAGAGCCGGCCACGCTGGAGGCGGCGCTGGAGGCCAAAGAGGTTCTTGATCGTGGCGAGACGCTCTTCCAGGCGGGGGTCGATGTGAGCCCCATTAAAGAGCTGGGCCTCCTCACGGCAAAACCCTTCCTTTATGTGTTCAACGTCGACGAGGATGTCTTGGCCAGTGACACCAAGATGGCCCAACTGCGCGAAATGGTTGCACCGGTCAAAGCGGTCTTCTTAGACGCGAAGGTGGAGAGTGAACTGATGGACCTGAGCGCGGAAGAGGCTGGGGAACTGCTCGCCTCGCTCGGTCAAGATGAGAGTGGGTTAGACCAGCTTGCCCGGGTGGGTTTTGACACCCTCGGCCTCCACACCTACCTCACCGCAGGCCCTAAAGAATCCCGTGCGTGGACAATCCCCCAGGGTGCAAAAGCCCCCCAAGCAGCCGGTGTAATCCACACCGACTTCGAAAAGGGGTTCATCAAAGCGGAAGTCACAAGCTTTGATGACCTGGTGGCAGCGGGGTCGCTTCAGGAAGCCAGGGCCCAAGGCAAAGCCCGCATTGAGGGCAAGGACTATGTCATGCACGATGGCGATGTCGTGGAGTTTCGTTTTTCGAGTTAGCCAACAATAGGACTTGTTGTACAACTTGACCATCTTGTAGTCTCGGCGTCATGGCATCGGTAACGCTTTCGGAGTTTCGTGGTCGCCAAAGTGATTACATCGCGACAGCCCAGCGCGAACCGGTAGAAATTACCTCTCGAGGCGCACGGGTCCGAGCTGTTGTGGTCTCTCCTGAGTTCTATCGCCGCGCACTGCAAGCGCTGGAAGACCAGGCTGATGTTGAGGCCGTGACGCGGGCACGTCAGGAGCGCGGCCGTGTTTCTCATGACGAGCTGGTTGAGGAAATCGGCGAGTAAGAGTCTCGGGCAGCGGCGGACCGGGCGAGTGTGTTTCGTCTGGAGGCATGGAGGGATCGAAAATGGCGAACGTGTCGACTGCCACCGAGGCTGACGTCGAGGGTCGGTGGGAAGCGGTGCATCCGGGAGAGGTGTTGTTGGAGGAGTTTCTCCAGGAATGGGGTGTCTCCCAACGCAGGCTTGCGTTGGACCGCCCGGAAGAGCGGGACGCCTGCGCGTCCATAAGTGACACTTACGACCTGTCTAAGTGTCACTTATTGCAATAAGTGACACTTAGCTGTCCGAGATTACCCCCGCACTGCAGCGCCGTTGCAGGGTTCGTGACCTCTGCAACGGCGCTGGAGTGTGTCTTAGGCGGTGACGGGACTTTCGGGGGCTGTGGCCTGGACCCGGGGGGTGTGTGGCCGAAGCTTCCAACGGCCCCAGGCGATAAAGAGCATGATGGCGGCGATCGTGATGTTTAGCGGACCGGTTTGCGCGAAGCTCTCGTGCTGGACGTGCCAGATCATGGCCGCACCCATGACGCCGGCGAGGCCCAGTGCGGCGAGGGGCACTAAGAACACGGCGCGCTTAAACAGCGCGGGCAGGAGCAGTCCGAGGCCACCCAAGATTTCCAGCGTGCCGGAGATCGCGTGCAGTTCGGGGCTTAGTTCATACATCCACGACATCGGGGCGGGCAGTCCCGGCGGGACGATGAAGTGCACGACTCCGATGGCGAGCCAATAAATTCCAAAAAGCCACTGCATGGCCCACAACACAATATTCACGTGATTACTCCTCATTGTTTGCTACTTCGTACTGGGCCTCGGGGAGGTGTGTCCTCGAGGCCTCGCACACCGTAACAGGCCCCCCAGGTGGGGGGCCTGCCAGTGGCGGGTTAAGTGGACCCTCGGGTTATTTCAAGAGGTTGACGGGCTTTAGTGACGCCATAAATTCGGTGCGATCCTTGGGCTTTTCCAGCATCAGACCGGCGGGGCAGTAGTTCATCACCCCGGTCGTGAGCATCATGGTGCCGGGGATGGCCAGCAGCCACGCCCAACCGCCATCGATGATGGCGATCGCCCACAGGGCGACGCCACCGACGATTCTGGCACCTCGGCCCCACGGTCCGGACATGAACGAAATCATCGCGAGGGTGCTTTTATCTTTCTTCATGACCCTCACGATACCCCCCGGGGTATCGTGAGGCAAGGGGCGTAGAGAAGATTCACAGGCAATTTTCTGACAGGCACTGGTCCCCGCCAGGACCACGTGATTGTCTGGAGACATGCCCACACTGCCCATGTTCCCCCTTGGCACCGTCTTGCTCCCGGCGATGCCCTTTGCCCTTCAAGTCTTCGAACCGCGCTATTTAAAAATGGTCGGCGAACTGCTGGAAACCGACTACCCCGAATTCGGCATTGTTCTCATCGAGCGCGGAGCCGAAGTCGGAGGCGGCGACCAACGCTTCGGGGTCGGAACGATTGCCCGGATTACCGAAATTGAAGCGCCGGAGGGCCACCTTGTGGTCACCGGTCACGGCACCAGGCGTTTCGAAGTGACCCGCTGGTTAGACGACGAACCCTTCCCCCGGGCGGAAGTCGAATTTCTCGACGGCCTGGACGAACAAGAAGGCCTTGCTCTAAGGCTGGACCCCCTCGAACAGGAAGTGCGCGACACCCTGGCACTGGCCCATGACTTTGACCTTGGCCAATGGCCCGTCGACACCCCGGTCGCCGACGAGCCCGTCTCCAGGCTTTGGCAACTCGCCGGCATTGCACCGCTCAGCACAATCGACCAGTTCGTCTTGCTGCGCTGTCAGAGCACCGACGAGCTCTTCACCAGGCTGGAGGAAATGACCCGGGAGACCCGACAGGGGCTTAGCCACCCAGAAGACATCGCCCCCGACAGTAATGCCCCGGACACTGATGCCCCGGACACTGATGCCCCGGACACTGATGCCCCGGACACTGATGCCCCGGATAAGCCCACCTCATCCGATCCGCCGGATGACGGGCCGGGCCAGTCGCCCCCCGATACTTCTCGCTAGCGCTCGCCTTTGGCGATATCGGCGTAGAAGTGGAAGCTGGCTTTGGGAATGCGTTGCATCGTCTCCGGGTCGACATGGACCAGTCCGAACGTTTGCGTCCTGCCCTCAGCCCACTCCAAATTGTCCATTAGTGACCACGCGCAGTAACCCTGGAGGGGAACACCCTCGTCGATGGCTTCGGCTGCCGCGGCGAGGTGGCCGCTCAGGTAGGAGATGCGATCGGGGTCGTAGACATCACCGTCGAGCACCCGGTCGGCATAGGCCGCACCGTTTTCGGTGACCCACAGGGGGAGGCCGGGAAGCGCGGCAGCGGTTTCGACCAGGGTGTCGCGCAGGCCCTTCGGGTCGACCTCCCAGCCCATGGTGGTCAGTGGTCCTCGCGGCTGAAGGCTCGCGGGAGGGCACGCCGGATACACCACGGTGTCCTGGCCGACACCGGCGGTCTGGTCAGATTCGCGGGGCAGGGCCACGCGAATGGGGGTGTAGTAGTTGACGCCCAACCACGAGATGGGGGTGGCGGCGGCCTCGACGCCCTCATCGGTCACAAACGACCAGTCGGTGAGGATGTCGGTGGAGCGGCGGACCGCATCGGAAACCCCCCGACCGGCCAGGAGGTCAGTAAACAGGGTGTTCTGGAGCCGGTCGATGTGGTCTCTCGCCTTTTCGGCCCCCGGGTCTTCGCTTCGCACCGTGGTGAGGTTCAACACAATGCCGGGGTTGCCCACCCCGGCATTGCGCAGTGCGCTCACACCGTGGCCACTGGCCACCATGAGGCGGTAGGCGACCTCTAGTGCTTGGCCGGCGTTCACCACACCGGGGGCGTGAATACCGGCCGCATACCCTAAAAACGCACTGACCCAGGGTTCGTTGAGGGTCGCGATATGGCTCACCCGGTCGCCGTAGCGCTCGCCTAAGGCCTGGCAGTAGTCGGCAAACCAGTGGGGCATATCGGGGTGTAACCAACCACCGCTTTCCTGCAGGCTCTGCGGGAGATCCCAGTGGTAGGCGGTGAGGAGGGGTTGAATACCGCGCTCGAGGAGCAAATCAATGAGGCGGTCATAAAAACCCGCCCCGGAGCGCGAGGCCGCTCCGGTACCACCGGGCATAAACCGCGGCCAGGAGACCGAAAACCGGTAGGCGCCGACACCCAACTGGCCAATCAGGTCCACGTCCTCTTCGACCCGGTTGAGGTGATCGCAGGCGGGATCAGCGCTGCTGCCATCGACAATGGCGCCTGGAATTTTGGCGAAACGATCCCAAATCGACTCCGCGCGAGTCGCACTCGACCCTTCAATTTGCCACGAAGACGTCGCGACACCGAAAGTGAAATCGTCGGGGAAACTCCCCCTTATCGTCTGCGGAGATTCAGTAGACGCCATGGCGTCATGGTACCGAATGCTGCTCAGCATTTGTGTCCCGCTACGGGGGTTAACCCCTGATGCTCAACGCTCCCTCATGCTCACCGCCTCGAGCCACACGCCCCTCCCCATATTTCCGCGAGGCGGTTCATCCACTGAGCGCGGGCCTTTGCTACGCTGGGCAAAACTTCACACTGGGCCTCACGCCGTGCGAGAGAGTTGACTGCCCCGGCAGTCAACACCGAAGGAGCAAGCCTCCCCGCCAATCTCTCAGGTGCCATGTATCGCGCGGCAAGGCCACTCTGGAAAGCGGATTGGGTTCAATCCCGCCGACGGTGAAAGCGCTACCCGCGTGAAACTCTCAGGCCAATGACAGAGGGGGAGCCATCAGCGACATTCGTCGCGTCCGAATCCGGGAGGCTCCAGTGACCAGTCGGCACACACCCCTGCATCAGATTCATGAGCAGGCCGGTGCGAGCTTTACCGACTTTTCTGGTTGGTCTATGCCGGTGCGCTACAGCTCTGACCTCGCCGAACACCACGCGGTGCGCACCACAGCGGGGCTGTTCGACTTAAGCCACATGGCAGAAATCCGGATAGCAGGCCCCGAGGCTGCGACCGCCTTGGACTACGCCCTGTCTGGTCGACTCTCAGTACTCGAACCCGGTGAGGCCAAATATTCACTGATGTTGAACGATCGGGCCGGCATCATCGACGACCTTGTCGTCTACCGCCTCGCACAGGACGACTACCTGGTGGTTGCTAACGCGGGTAACCGCGACGAAGTGGTCGCCGAGTTGACCGCCCGGGTGGATCGCTTTGACGCCAGTGTGCGAGACGATACCGACCAGACCGTGATGGTCGCCGTTCAAGGTCCCGTATCCAGGGCACTGCTTGATGCAGTGCCCGAGCTTCACCTCAACACTGAGTTGTCGGACCTGGGCTACTACCGGATCACCTCCGCGGTGTTTCGCGCAGAATCCGTTGATACACCACTGTGGGTTGCCCGCACCGGTTACACCGGTGAAGACGGTTTTGAGCTCTACATCGACAAAGACCACGGCGCTGCCCTCTGGCAGGCCTTAGTTGCTGCCGGAGTGGATTACGACCTGCAACTGTGTGGCCTCGCCGCACGTGACACCCTGCGTCTTGAAGCAGGAATGGCGCTGTATGGCAACGAATTACACCCCACTACGAAGCCCGCAGAGGCGCGCCTTGCCAGGGTTGTCGATAAAGAAAAAGACGACTTTGTGGGCAAAGCGTGGCTGGTGGAACACCCCGAGCCCTCCACACGGATCCTGGTGGGCCTGGTGGCCGAAGGCCGGCGCGCAGCCCGCGCCGGCTACCCGGTAGTAGACCCCGGAACGATGGACGTCGTCGGTCAGGTCACCTCCGGTGCGCTCTCGCCCACCCTTGGCTACCCCATTGCGATGGCGATGGTGGAGCGTGACTACAAAGACCTCGACACCGAATTACACCTCGACGTGCGCGGCCAGATGGTCCCCGCACGAGTGGTGGCCCTGCCCTTCTATCGCCGACGAAAGGACTGACCCTCATGTCAGATGTTCCCTCCCACCTGCGCTACACCTCCGATCATGAATGGGTCCTGGCCGACGGTGACAGCCTGAAAATCGGCATCACCCGCTACGCCGCTGATGCCCTCGGTGACGTCGTCTACGTCGACCACCCCGCAGTGGGCAGCAGCGTCCAGGCAGGAGCGATTGTCGGGGAAGTGGAATCGACCAAATCGGTGGGAGAAATCTTTAGCCCCGTCACCGGCACAGTGGTCGAGACCAACCAGGCCGTAGTCGATGACCCTGAACTGATTAACCGTGACCCCTACGGCGAAGGGTGGCTGTTTCGTGTGGACACCACGGACAGTCCAGACCTGATGGACGCCGACGCCTACACCGCACTGATTGGCCAATAAATGACACAGCAACCGTTTTCCGCCCGCCACCTCGGAGTAGACGACTCCGCCGAAGCCCTCATGCTCCAAGCATTGGGCTTTGAAAGCCTCGATGAGTTGATGGACAAAGCAGTCCCCGCCCACCTCACCCAGGACGCACTCGAATCAATCATTCCGCCGCCGGCGAGTGAAGCGGAAGTGTTGCAGGAGCTTCGAGCGCTCGCCGATCACAACAACGCCCACCGGTCCATGTTGGGTATGGGGTATTACCCCAGCTACACCCCGAGCGTGGTGAAAAGAAACGTCTTTGAAAACCCCAGCTGGTATACCGCCTACACCCCCTACCAGCCAGAAATTTCCCAGGGCCGACTAGAAGCCCTGTTGAACTTCCAAACCATGGTCGGCGACCTCACCGGCCTGCCGGTCGCAAACGCCTCCATGTTGGATGAAGCCACCGCCGTCGCCGAAGCGATGCTGCTCGCGAGGCGCGCCTCTGGCGTCGCCGCCAACGTGTTCTTGGTCGACGTCGACACCCTGCCCCAAACCAAAGCCGTGCTCGCGGGCCGGGCAGAACCACTGGGAATCGAGCTGGTGGAAACGGATTTCTTGGGTGATTTACCGGAAGCGTTTGGTGCCATCGTGCAATACCCGGGAGCATCCGGTCGGGTGTGGGACCCACGAGGCGCCATCACCCGAGTAAAGGACGCTGGCGGCCTCGCCGTGGTCGCCGCCGATTTGATGGCGCTGACCCTTCTCACCCCACCGGGGGAGATGGCCGCCGACATTGCGGTGGGCACCACGCAGCGTTTTGGTATTCCCCTGGGCTTTGGTGGCCCCCACGCCGGCTACCTCGCTGTTCGTGCAGGCTTAGAGCGCCAAATGCCGGGACGCCTGGTCGGTGTCTCGCAGGATCGTTTTGGTAACCCCGCCTACCGGCTGACCTTACAAACCCGCGAACAGCACATTCGCCGCGACCGGGCGACCAGCAACATTTGCACCGCACAGGTACTGCTTGCGGTAATGGCCGGAATGTTCGCCGCCTATCACGGCCCCGATGGTTTGCGCTCAATCGCGACGAGCATTGCCGCGCAAGCGGCAGGTTTTGCGAAGCGTCTGAAAGAGGCAGGATTTGACCTCGTCCACGACGAGTTTTTCGACACCATTCAGGTGCGCACCCCGGGCAAAGCCCACGACATTGTGCAGACGGCCTACACACACGGTCTGCTGATCCGAGCAGTCGACAGCGACACCGTGTCGCTGTCGTTCGATCAAACCACCGCCGAAGCCTCCGGCCGAGGGGTGGGAGCTGATGTCTTCGAGGCGCTATCGGCGGCATTTGGACTCTCTGGCTACCGAGGCCAGCACGCTGACCACACCGCACTACCCACAGCCCTCACGCGCACCACGGGTTACTTAGACCACCCGGTGTTCCACGTGCACCAGTCAGAAACCCAGATGATGCGCTACCTGAAATCCCTGGCGGATAAGGATTATGCGCTGGATCGCGGGATGATTCCACTGGGTAGTTGCACCATGAAACTCAACGCCGCGACAGAAATGGAAGCGGTCAGCTGGCCAGAATTTGCTGGACTACACCCGTTTGCCCCGGCAGACGATGTCGCCGGTTACATGGTGTTGATGTCGCATCTGGAAACCTGGTTGGCGGAGCTCACCGGTTACGACTCCGTGTCACTCCAACCCAACGCCGGCAGTCAAGGCGAATACGCCGGACTGCTCGCCATTCGCGGGTATCACCGCTCACGCGGTGATCACCACCGCACCATTTGTCTCATTCCCTCCAGTGCCCACGGCACCAACGCCGCCAGTGCGGTGTTGGCGGGAATGCAGGTGGTGGTGTTGGCCTGTAACGAACAGGGCGATGTCGACATTGACGACGTGAAGGCAAAGATCGCCGAATACGGTGAAAACCTGGCCGCACTGATGGTCACCTACCCCTCCACACACGGTGTGTACGAACACGGCATTAACACCATCACCGACCTGGTCCATGAGGCGGGCGGTCAGGTCTACATCGATGGGGCCAACCTCAACGCCCTGGTCGGTTTCTCCCGCTACGGCGACATCGGGGGCGACGTGTCGCACCTGAACCTGCACAAAACCTTCTGCATCCCACACGGTGGGGGAGGCCCCGGGGTCGGACCGGTGGGCGCAAAAGCACACCTCGCGCCCTTCCTGCCCGGTCACCCGTTCGCCCAAACCACCGCCCACCCACCCTTTGATGAGGGCAGCGGGCAGACAGGATCCTTTGTCCACCAGGGCCCAGCTGTATCGGCTGCGCCCTACGGCAGCCCCAGCATCCTGCCCATTAGTTGGGCTTATGTGCGGATGATGGGACCAGAGGGCCTGCGAAAAGCCACCGCCCGAGCGGTCCTCGCCGCCAACTACATCGCCAGTCGACTGGCAGAGCACTACCCGGTGCTCTATGTCGGAGAAAACGGCCTCGTCGCCCACGAAGTGGTCCTCGATATCAGGCCCATCACCGCTGAGACCGGTGTGAGTGTGGATGATGTCGCCAAGCGCTTAATGGACTACGGCTTCCACGCCCCCACCATGTCCTTTCCGGTACCCGGAACACTCATGGTGGAGCCGACCGAGAGTGAAGACCTCGGCGAGCTCGATCGGTTCATCGACGCGATGATTCGCATCCGCGAAGAATCGCGTGCGGTGAAAGACGGTGTGTGGCCAGCAGAGGATAACCCGCTGACTAACGCCCCCCACCCCGCAGCGGAAGCAATCAGCGACCTGTGGGAACACCCCTACTCGCGCACCCTGGCGACCTATCCCGCCATCGGGGGAGTGGATAGTTCCCAACACGGGGCTGACCCACGGGTGACTGGTAAATACTGGCCCCCCGTCGGTCGAGTCGACCAAGCCTACGGGGATCGAAACCTGGTGTGTGCCTGTCCGCCGATTGAGGCATTTGCGGGAGCGGATTCCTAGTAGTCAGTGACGCTTCGCTCCCGGGGGCTTCCTGGGTGGCGGGTGGGCAGTTGGTCATCTCCCCCGGAAGGGAGCTCGACTCCGACGGGTCTCTGGCGAACGCAGTGCTCCCTGCCCGGCAGAGTACTAGGCCACGAAGGGTTCTGCGGTCTCCATCAGGCGTGAGTGGATGATGAAGCGCTTGCCTTCCGGGCCTTCTAGCGAGAATCCGGCTCCGCGTCCTGGGACGGCATCCACGGTGAGGTGGGTGTGAGACCAGTATTGGAACTGTTCGGTGGACATCCAGAAAGAAATCGGTTGGGAGCCATCCTGGGCTTCAGAAATGTCGAACTCACCCAGTCGAACGTCACCGGGTCCGGTCATATAGTCACCTTCGGCAAAACACATCGGTGCACTGCCGTCGCAACAGCCACCGGACTGGTGGAACATGAGTGGTCCGTGCATGTCCCAGAGGGTGCGAAGAAGGGTGGCGGCCTCGTCGCTTAAGGCGACGCGGGAAATGGTTTCACCCTCGATTGTGGGGGTTGCCTCAATCATCTGATCCTCCTCGTTGAGGTTCTCTGTGTGGGTGTGAAGTTGTGGTGGGTATGGGCTTACCCGGTGTTGCGGCGGGGGTAATGGGGGTGGGGACTTTGTCCCCACCCCCATTTTAGCGGCGAAGCACTGGGTTTAGAAGAAGCCCATCGCTTTTTCGCTGTAAGACACCAGAAGGTTTTTGGTCTGCTGGTAGTGGCTGAGCGCCAACTTGTTGTTCTCCCTACCGATACCACTGCTCTTGTACCCACCGAAAGCCGCACCGGCGGGGTACGCGTGGTAGTTGTTCACCCACACGCGGCCGGCCTGGATGTCGCGCCCGGCACGGTAGGCGGTGTTGCCATTTCTCGACCACACTCCGGCACCCAAACCGTAGAGAGTGTCGTTGGCGATCTGGATGGCGTCGTCATAGTCGTCAAACGACGTGACGGAGACGACGGGTCCGAAGATTTCCTCCTGGAACAGTCGCATCTTGTTGTTGCCTTCGAAGATGGTCGGCTCGACGTAGTAGCCCTCAGCGAGGTCGCCACCCAGGTTGACCTGGTTGCCCCCGAGCAGCAGTTTCGCACCCTCCTGCTTACCGATATCGATGTAGCTGAGGATCTTTTCCAACTGGTCGTTGGAGGCCTGAGCGCCCATCATCGTGTTGACATCCAGCGGGTTACCTTGCACGACTTTCTTCGTGCGCTCGATGGCGTCCCCCAAGAATGAGTCGTAGTGGCTCTTTTGAATCAGAGCCCGGCTCGGACACGTACACACTTCGCCCTGGTTGAGGGCGAACATGGTGAACCCTTCCAGGCACTTGTCGTGGAAGTCATCCTGCTGCTGTGAGATGTCATCGAAGAACAGGTTGGGGCTCTTGCCGCCCAACTCCAACGTGGTGGGGATGATGTTGGCGCTTGCATACTGCAAGATCAACCGACCCGTGGTGGTCTCACCGGTGAAAGCAATCTTTCTAATCCTCGGGCTTGATGCCAGAGGCTTCCCGGCTTCCGCACCAAAACCGTTCACGATGTTGAGGACACCGGGAGGCAAAATGTCGCCGATGAGCTCAATGAGGACCAAAATCGACGCCGGGGTTTGTTCGGCCGGTTTCAACACGACGGCGTTACCCGCCGAGAGGGCGGGAGCGAGTTTCCACGCCGCCATCAAAATGGGGAAGTTCCAGGGGATGATCTGTCCCACCACACCCAACGGTTCGTGGTAGTGGTAGGCGGTCATGTCGCCATCCATTTCCTGGAAGTCGCCATCTTGTGCCCGAACGGCTGCCGCAAAGTAGCGGAAGTGGTCGGCGGCGAGAGGGATATCGGCGTTCAGGGTTTCCCGCACGGCTTTACCGTTATCCCACGTTTCTGCGACCGCCAACAATTCCAA
>NZ_JAVLBO010000039.1:0-5015 GCF_031581085.1 Pontimonas sp. | reverse complement strand
TGCTGCCGGAGCGGCTGGGGGTGTGGCTGACAGTGCGGCTGGGGGTGTGGCCGGCGGTGTGGCCGGCGCAGTCGCTGCCCGTGCTTCGGCGGGAGCAGGCGGCGCCGTGGCCTGGGAACCAGAAGATTGACCAGCTCCCACGAGAAGCTTCGCCACCATGAGTTCTAACTGCAGCCGTGGTGCGGTGACACCCGACATGTGTTGGAGGGTGTCACTGATCTCTCGGCCCATGTCGGCGAGCTGGCCGGGGGTAAACCACGAGGCTTGCTCCCGCCACATCTCCAGGTCGCCCTGGCTCACCCCAGGAAATAGCTCGTGGGCGTCATTGCCTGTTGCCTGGATGACGATGATGTCGCGGATGTGGGTGAGGAGGTCTTCGACAAAACGCCTCGGGTCTTGACCCGACTGCATCACCGAATCTAGTGAGCGAAAAGCGGCCGGAGCATCTTTCGCGGCAAATGCCGCGACGACCTCGTCCAAGAGCACCCGGGGGGTGTAACCAAGGAGGGCCTGTGCCCCTTCCAGGGTGATGGTCTGCTCACTAGAGCCCGCCATGAGTTGATCCAAAAGGGAGAGTGAATCCCTGACGGATCCACCACCGGAGCGCACCACGAGAGCGAGGACTCCCTCTTCGATGGTGACGCCCTCCGATTCGGCCACCTGCTGGAGGTAAGCCAAGAGTTCGGCAGGCGCGACCAGGCGGAAGGGGTAGTGGTGGGTACGGGAGCGAATGGTGGGAAGAACTTTGTCTGGATCGGTCGTGGCGAAAATGAACTTCACGTGTTCCGGTGGCTCTTCCACGATTTTCAGCAGAGCGTTAAAGCCCTGCTGAGTCACCATGTGGGCTTCATCGAGGATGTAAATCTTGTAGCGATCACGAGCTGGGGCGAATACAGCTCGCTCGCGAAGTTCCCTCGCATCATCCACACCGTTGTGACTGGCGGCATCGATTTCCACCACGTCGAGCGAGCCACCGCCATCGCGGGAGAGCTCCACGCAGCTGGCACACTCCCCACACGGAGTGTCCGTGGGGCCTGTGGCGCAGTTCAGGCAGCGCGCCAAAATACGCGCTGACGTGGTCTTCCCGCAGCCCCTCGGGCCGGAGAATAGGTAAGCGTGGTGGCTTCGGTTTGAGGTGAGGGCGTGTTGTAGCGGACCGGTCACGTGAGTCTGCCCGATGACCTCCTGGAAGGTCTCTGGCCGGTACTGCCGATAGAGCGCTGCCACAGCGGAGAGCCTACCGTTTGGTCACGAGCGGGAACTGTTTACACATTCGACGGCACGCCGCGCAATGTAGAGCTCCTCATTGGTGGGGATCACCCACAGTGACACCGCAGAATCATCGGTGGAAACCAGGCGCGGCCGATCCGAGTGGGCAAGGTTTCTTTGCTCATCCATCTCGATCCCCAGTCCTTCCAGGCCCGACACAGCCCGGGCGCGAAGCGCTGCGCTGTTTTCACCGATACCGCCGGTAAAGACAATGGCGTCTAGCCCGCCTAGTTGAGCGAGATACGCCCCCAGGTAGTGCTTTGCCCTCCACGACCACACATCAAGAGCGTGGAGGGCATCGGGGTCACCCTGTTCTGCGTGTTCAGAGAGGTCGCGCATATCGGAATGACCAGACAACCCCAGCAGACCGCTGTGGCGGTTGAGCAACTCATCAACTTCTTCCAAGCTCAATCCCGCTTCCCTCTGCAGGTACAGAACGACAGAAGGGTCAATGTCACCAGAGCGTGTGCCCATCACCAGCCCTGCCAATGGAGTCAGCCCCATCGAGGTGTCGACGGCGACGCCGCCTCGGACCGCGGCAACAGACGAGCCATTACCGAGATGAAACGACACGACCCGCAGGGGATTCTTCGTGGGTGGCATCAGACCCCGCAACTCACCCGTCACGTAGTCGTGACTGGTGCCATGGAATCCGTATTTACGGATTCCATATTTTTCCACCACGTCGCGAGGAAGCGCGTAGTCATACGCGGCAGGAGACAGCGTGGAGAAAAAAGCGGTGTCAAAGACCGCCACCTGGGGCAATTCCGGCATCACTTCGGTGACGGCGTGGATTCCTTCGAGGTTGGCTGGGTTATGAAGAGGTGCCAGGGCACTGACCTCGTCAATTCCCAAGATCACGTCCCGGTCGATTACTACAGGCTCCGTAAACCGGGCGCCACCGTGGACGACCCGGTGACCCACAAGGTCAAGTGACACGTTGGCTGGCAGGGACGCCACGATGTCAGCAATTGCGGCACGGTGGGTAGGAAAGTCACCACCGTCAATTCCCACCCGGTCCCTTTGGCCCTTGTCGATGACCTGCTCGGAGGGCAGGTCGATGACTTGGTATTTCACAGACGAGGAACCAGAGTTCACGACCAACACCTGGGTCATGAGGCCACCGCCTCATGACCTTGGGCTTGAATTGCGGTGATGGCCACCGTGTTCACAATGTCTCTGACGGTGGCACCGCGGGAGAGATCATTGACGGGTTTATTGAGCCCTTGGAGTACTGGACCAATCGCGATGGCCCCGGCACTGCGCTGCACGGCTTTGTAGGTGTTATTTCCGGTGTTCAAGTCGGGAAAGACAAACACTGTGGCCCGTCCGGCCACCTCAGAGTCTGGCATTTTGGTTCTCGCCACAGTGGGCTCGGCTGCCGCGTCGTATTGGATGGGACCCTCGATGGGCAGGTCCGGTCGAAGCCCTCGCAACAGCGCTGTTGCGGTGCGAACTTTTTCTACTTCGGCCCCTCGACCGGACTCACCGGTCGAGTAGGAGAGCATCGCCACTCTGGGTTCGATTCCGAACTGTGCGGCGGTCTGTGCCGCACCAGCGGCAATATCGGCTAGTTCTTCTGCCGTGGGCTCTGGCACCACCGCACAGTCGCCGTAGACCAATACCCGATCGGCCAAACACATGAAAAAGACGCTGGATACGACAGAAACTCCGGGGGTGGTTTTGATGATCTGAAAACTGGGAGTAATCGTGTGGGCGGTGGTGTTTACCGCCCCGGAGACCATTCCATCGGCCAACCCCAAGTGGACCATCATCGTGCCAAAAAAGGACACATCCACCACCACGTCCCGCGCCTGCTCGAGGGTCATCCCTTTGTGTTCGCGCAGGCGGAAATACTCCACCGCAAAGCGCTCCCGCAATGCCTCATCCAAAGGCGAGAGCACGGCAACTCCGTCAAGACCGACCCCCAATTCGCTCGCCCTTTGGCGAATTGCTCCCTCATCACCCAACAGGGTGATGCGAACAACCCCTCTGGCTAAAAGGGTGGCGGCCGCCCGAATGATTCGGTCATCACTGCCCTCAGGCAACACAATGTGCTTCACATCCGATTTGGCACGCTCGAGTAGGTCATATTCAAACATGAGTGGTGTGACCACATCCGATTTCGCCACGTTGAAGCTCTCCAGCAGAGACTCCGTATCCACGTTGTCTCGAAACAGAGCCAATGCGGTGTCGTATTTGCCCTGCGAGTCGGCCGCCATTCTTCCCCTGGCGCCGGTGACCTGGAGCACAGTCTCATACGTATCCGACTGGGTCTCAATGATGGGCAACCTGGAGTGCAGGCCAGAGATCAGTGATGAAACCACCTCGGGCGTTTCCACACCGCCATACAGCACCACCCCGGCGAGGCTCGGGAAGTTCTCACTCTGATGGGCCAACACCACAGCCATCAACACTTCGTAGCGATCGGCGGGAACCAGGACCAGGTAGCCCTCGCGAAGACGGTTCAACACTGTTTCCAGGCCCATGGCAGCGACCATCACACCGAGCGCCTCACGACCCAGTGCTTCCTGATCGCCCTGAACTAGCCGACCATCGACAGCCGCAATGACGCTGGCAACCGTCGGCGAGACCAACACGCGATTTTCCGGAACAGTAGCCACCAAGAGACCCGCCGTTACTGGCCGCAGTGCCTCGAGGATGGCGTCCTTATCCGATGGCTCCGCCCTGTTCACAATGACTGCGACCGGGCGAGCGTGGGCTTCTCGGATTTCTGCTAACGCAGAAGAGGCGACCCGAGAAACATCGTCGGCGCTTCTCGCGGGCGCCGAGGCCAAACCCCTATGCGCCTGCTCGGCTGGGTCTCGTCCGGTGACCACCAACACCACGGGGATGCCCAGATTGGTCGCAATCTGGGCATTGAATTCGAACTCGGTGGGATTACCCACATCGGTGTAGTCAGATCCTAAAACCACCACCGAATCGCAGCGTGCTTCGAGTGCTCGGTACTTGCTCACAATGTCGGACATGGCGACGTCTGGATCAGCGTGGACCTGGTCGTAGCTGACCCCCACGCAGGCTTCATAATCCAGGTCAATAGCTTCGTGGGAGAGCAACAGCTCTAAGACATAGTCTCGGTCGTCTCCCGAGCGAGCGACGGGACGAAAGACCCCGACCGTAGACACGGTTCCGGCGAGAGCGTCAATAAGCCCCAGGGCAACGGTGGACTTTCCCGAAAAGCCTTCCGCGGCGGTGACGTACACACTCGATGCCATAGCCCCAGGTTACGCGCCACCGCTGACCGCCAAAAAGGCGACTCCCCGCGCACCCACCAGAGCCCAGCGACCCTTGCTACGTTTCCGTCCTGGGGGATTGACCGAGATGGCGCCACGCGAGGAGCCATGTCCCAGTCTACCGTTAGGATTGGGAGCGCCCTTTGGGGCACAGCCGGAGGATTCGCCTAGTGGCCTATGGCGCACGCTTGGAAAGCGTGTTGGGTTAACGCCCTCGGGGGTTCGAATCCCCCATCCTCCGCCATTGCAATGTCTCGACGTTTTCACCGAGACATCGAGAGGGTTCGTATCGGGTTCAGGTTTGATCTGCGGCAGGTGCAATGCCAGGGAGTGTTGGGATTCATGGCTGTCGAGCGCCGACCGGGGTCTGATCTAGTTCTCGGATAGCAACAGCCCATGGTCCACAGAACATGGGGGCAGCATCACTAACCATTGAAACGTATCGAAGGACGAGTCAGCTTAAGTCACTGCTTTCCAGAAAGTCGGGTTTTC
>NZ_JAVLBO010000038.1:0-5824 GCF_031581085.1 Pontimonas sp. | reverse complement strand
GTGGGCTTCCAGGCCTCGAAATGTTTTCATGGGATTCGATTAACCCCACTGATCTTTCGGCAAAGTCCAATACTTCGGCTTCTGATTGGAGGCCTTTGCGGGGTGCTTGGGTGACTTGTGCCATCTGGTCACCCTTTCCCGAATACAAGGCAAAGCCCTCGGTGCCTGGCAGGCTCCGAGGGCTTCACAGACGTCTTATGTGGTTACTGGCAGCTGTCGCACTGCAGCATGTCCATCGGATCGACGGGCACGTCGTAGCCACCTACGCGGTCCTGGTCCATATCCGCCTCCTTGCAACTTATTACGGGGACTGGACTAGACACTATATATGAGGAACCACATCGGTGTCATTACCCCAGATATTGTGTTTTCGGGCGTGTCGCCACCTCACGGTGTGATCCTCGTGTTCCGGACCCTAGGAACCCATGGGCCCTACGGGCGTGACAATGCGGTCGATGACCTGCTGTGAGGCATCCGAGGGTGATACTTCGTGATGGATGCGAATATCGGGTGTCGTAGGGGCTTCATACGGAGAGCCGATACCGGTGAAGTTGGGAATCAACCCAGCGCGAGCCTTCTGATAGAGCCCTTTCGGGTCGCGCCGTTCGCAAATTTCTAGCGGAGTATCCACGAAGACTTCGACAAAACGGCCTTCTCCCACAATTTCCTTCGCGTGTGCTCGGTCACTGCGGTAGGGAGAAATGAGGCTCACCAACACCACAAGACCCGAATCGGCCATCAATGCTGCTACTTCCGCCGCCCGGCGGATGTTTTCTACCCGGTCGGCTTCACTAAACCCGAGGTCCCTGTTTAAGCCAAGGCGCAAGCCGTCACCGTCAAGAATGGCGTGTGGAACCCCGGCTCGGGTGAGTGCAACAGACACTTCATTGGCCAGGGTGGATTTTCCTGAACCAGAAAGGCCAGTGAACCAGGCCACCCTGCCCTGGTAGCCGGTGAGCGCACTGCGCTCCCCGGTCAACACACTGAAGGAGTGTTCCTTCAGGTTGTCTGCGCGGCGGAGTGTGTGGTTGACCACTCCCGCCGCGACGGTACTTCCACTCACCTGATCGACCAACACCAGGCGGCCCAGCTCCCGAAGGTTCTGGAAAGTGGTGAGACTCAGTTTGTTGTGGGCTTCAATATTCACCCGCGAGAGAGAGTTCGCACCCAGGTGGTCAATTTGGCCCGCCTTTGAGCCGTCTGGGCCAATATCAAAAGCACGGGTGATGGTGGCTTTTGTGGTGGTGTGGCCAAGCCTCAGTAGGTAAGTGCGGCCAGGAAAACCCTGCTCTTCATCCAGCCAGACAAGATCTGCCTCGAACTGGTCGGTGTGTTCAAGAGCAGTGTGTTCTACAGCGGTGCGTTCAATGGCACTGTCTTTGACAGCACTATGGTTGGCCCCGGCCGGTTCTGAGCGGCTGACCTCAGTGTTTTTGGGGTCATTGTGTGTGGGTACCCAGAGGACATCACCTCGTTCGAGGTCGACCTCTGCGTCGATGGCGACAGAAATTTCCGCAGGACCCTTCACCGTGTCCTGTTGCTGGGTGTGGGCGATGAGTTCCGTGGCGCGGAAGCTCTTGGCTGCATACCGAGGCGAATGTAGTTGGTCCCCCACGGAGAGTGTGCCGTGGAGCAGGCTGCCCAGGTAGCGGCGTCCCCCACCGGGGACGCGCTGAACATACTGGATAGCGAAGAGAGGGTCAGTTTTTTCGGTGCGCGGGAGGCTAAAGGTATCCAGTGCCTGGAGAAGCGTGCCTCCCTTCCACCAACTCATGCGTTTTGTGGCGCGGACCACGTTGTCACCGGCGAGGCCACTGACTGGAATCGCTTCATAAAGGGGAGCGTCTTCTTGGTCAAAAAGCTCATCTATTTGGGCACTAATGTCCGTAAAGACCCGCTTTTTGTAGTCGACTAAGTCCATCTTGTTGACCGCGATGACATAGCGAGAGATACCCAGCTTGCGGGCAATGCCCAAGTGGGTGAGGGTTTGGGGTTTAAGGCCCACCCTCGCATCAATGACGAGGAGAAGAGCGTCCGCGTGCGACGCCGCGGTCGCCATATTCCTCGTGTATTGCTCGTGGCCTGGCGAATCCGCAATGTGGTATCGGCGGGTGGGGGAGTCGAAAAACCGGTGGGCCACATCAATTGTTATGCCCTGTTCGCGCTCGCTATCCAAACCGTCCAATAAGTCCGCAATAGTGGTGGCGTCGACCTTCTTGGGGTCAATTCCGCCCAGTTGGTCCTCAAACACTGAACCGGTGTCGAGTAGAAGCCTGGCCAAAATGGTCGACTTGCCATCGTCGACACTTCCCGCGGAAGTGATGTGGAAAATTTCTTGGGGCATTAGAAGTAGCCCTCTTTCTTTTTCTGTTCCATGCTGGCGCCAGGATCGGAGTCAATAACTCGGGAGCTTCGCTCAGATACTCGGGTGTGCTCCAGTTCGCTAATGATGTCCGCCACACTGGACGCACCGGAGCGGTCCCCACCGGTCAGTGGGTAGCAGCCCAATGTCCGAAACCTGATGGGTTCGAAATAGACCCGCTCACCGTCTTCCAACTGGAATCGCTCATCATCGATGGCGATCAGTGCCCCGTCTCGCTGCACAAACGGCCTGGTTTTCGAAAAATACAGTGGGACAACAGGAATGTGTTCCCGTTGGATGTAGCGCCAGACATCCAATTCGGTCCAGTTCGAGAGCGGGAAGACCCGCATGCTCTGACCTTTGGACAGTGTCGTGTTGTAGGCATTCCATAGCTCTGGCCGTTGAGCTTTGGGGTCCCAACCGTGTGTTTCAGATCTCAGCGAAAACACCCGCTCTTTCGCGCGGGAGCGTTCTTCATCGCGGCGACCACCACCAAAGATGAAGTCGGGGCGGTGCTCGTTCAAAAATTGGCGCAAGCCTTGTGTTCGGGTGATGTCGGTGTGGGCGGCTGAGCCAAAGTCGAACGGGTTGACGTTTCGTTCAACCGCTTCCGGGTTGGTGTGGACAAGAAACCGGGTGCCCGGTTTCTTGCTGATGTAGTCCAGGACTTGGTAGACCTCTTGGAACTCCCAGCGGGAGTCAATGAGCGCCAGGGGGAATGGTGGTGGCTCTGGCCAGAATGCTTTCTGTGCCAGAGTCCACATCACCATGCTGTCTTTGCCTAACGAAAACAACATGGCCGGGTTTTGGGCCACAGCAATTGCTTCCCGAATAATGCGGATGCTTTCTGCTTCCAACACGTCTAAGTGAGAGTGCTCCCCACCAGAGACGGCCTCTTCGTGAGCACGCGGCGAATACGGCAGTGGTGGATAAAGAAAATCGGCAACAGTAACGCCCTCAATGGAATGGCTGTCATCACTGTGTAGGCGAAGTGTGCCGTGGGGGATCACGATGATGTCGACGTCGAAGAAGCCTCGGATTCGCTCCAGAGCACCCGCGACATTCTTGGGCGAGGGGGCCGCCTTGTCTACGGTGTCCTTTCCCTCGTAAACCCTGGCCCACCACCTGGTTCCTCGGCGGTCATTGACCACCAGAACTTCCGCACCGGAAAGGGTGAGTAGTTGTCCGATGAGGAGGCGCTGTTTGCTTCGTTGGGCGTGGTCAGACAGCGGTTCAATAAGTAGGCGGTTCGCGGGGCGACCTTCTTGGTCGGTCAATACATGAAGGTCGGTAGGGGCAGGGCCGCCTAGAACATCGTCTAGGACTCGCGTGAGGTGGCGCCTGGAGACGTCGGTGCCCTCTTGGTGGAGTTGCTCATGGAGCTCGTCAACCGATCCACGCTCCGCGTGGACGATTCGGCTTAGGACCTCGTCAGCTAATGTCGCGTTTTCCACGAAAAACACCTTAGTAGCAAAAAAGGCACTTATTTTTGCTTTTAAGAGAAAAAATACAAAAAATGCGACACAATGCTGTTGTGGATATCGACTGGTTGCTCGTCGTCGCTTCCTCAGTGGTGGGCCTTCTTGTGGGGCTCACCGGGGTGGGGGCAGGAGCGCTCATGACCCCACTGCTCATTGGTTTCTTTGCCGTTCCTATACCTGTTGCCATTGCCACTGACCTGCTTTTTGCCACCATTACTAAAGCCCTCGGTGTGAGCATTCACGGCCGAGCCGGCCGGGTCGACTGGTCGGTCACCAAAAAACTGTGGGCGGGAAGTATCCCTGGAGTGTTAATTGGCTCACTCTTTCTAGTTGCCCTTGTCACTCAAGATGCCGCTCGTTGGTTGACCTGGCTGATCGTGCTCTTTGTGGGACTCACGGCATGGACACTCCTTCGACGAGCTTTGGGTACCCCGAAAAAAACTGCGACAGTCCCCAAAACCCAAGGCTCCACGAAGGATTCCCACGGGCCAAAGCCAGCCCGGGGCTGGCTTGCCCCCGTTGGGGGCTTTGGTATCGGAATGGGTGTGTCATTGACGTCGGTGGGAGCAGGAGTGCTCGGTATGGCACTTCTTGTTCGGTTAAGCCCGGAAAACACCCCACCACAGCGTTTGGTGGCAACAGATTTACTTCACGCAATTCCGAATGCCTTGATTGCGGGGGTGTCCTATTCGCTCTCTGGACTTGTCGACTGGTCACTGCTGATGACCTTGTTAATCGGGTCACTACCCGGGGTGGTCCTTGGTTCGCTGCTGTCCGGCAAGATTCCAGCCCGAGCCCTCAACCTCACCCTCGGGGTCATCCTGGCGCTTCTCGCCGTGACACTTGTGGTCTCGTAGGTAAGAACCCACTCAGCCCACAACAAGCTGGCGCACACTGTGGAAAAGCTTTGTGTCCTAAGCAGGTTCAGATAGGCGGGCTCCAAGGCCACTCCCGGGTGTGGAATCTAGACTGGGGCTGTGCCAGCAGAAGTGGTTCACCTCGTTCGACACGGAGAGGTCACTAACCCAGACCGAATTCTCTACGGTCGCTTAGACGGTTTTGGGCTCACCCCACGGGGCCACCAGATGGCAGAAACCGTGGCCCAGTATTTTGCCGACAGGCCCATAAGCGCGGTTCTGGCTAGCCCACTACTTCGTGCCCAGCAGACCGCCACACCCATTGCCGCAGCACACGGACTAGACATCATCACTGACGACAGACTCATTGAAGGCACCAACATTTTTGAGGGCACACGGGTATCTGCCAAAGCAATCATGCGGAACCCCTCGGTGTGGCCAAAACTGTGGAACCCTTTTCGCCCCAGCTGGGGCGAGTCCTACAAGAGCATTCTCCAAAGAATGATGGCGGCTATTAGTGACGCGGCCGAGAACCACCAAGGGGAAGTTGTTGTGGTCTCCCACCAGCTTCCGATCTGGATGGTCCACCGACATGTGAACGGTGAATCGCTCGTGCACTCACCCAAAGCCCGTCGGTGCACGCTGTGTAGCGTGACGAGTTTTCAGCCAGAGCAAGAGCCAGGGCCAGGACAAGGACCCACCAAAACTTTCGCAGACGATTCTCGCCCGTGGCGCGAGGTCGCATACGTCGAGCCAGCAGCATCGCTGCTGGCTGATGCGGTGGATTTAGGAGCAGTATGACCTCGCGCTTCAGTAAAGACGGCGAGATGTTGCCCCTGGGGCAAGAAGGCGCAATAAATCGCGCGAGCGGTCGCCGCCAGACGCGCTCTGCTTGGCCAAAGGCGCTGCGAAGTGCACTCGCCATTGTCGCCGTGGCCGGCTTGGGGCTAGTCGCCGGCTGCTCTTCTGAACCGGACACCCTTGCCCAAAACTACGGTGATGTGGTCGAGCAGGATTATTTCTCCTCGGACGGAGCTTTTAGTTTCATTTCTTTGGGTAATCGAGGCGAGGCGCTGAGCTTCTCGGGAGACCTCGACATTGGGGGCACCTGGTCTTCAGCTGAT
>NZ_JAVLBO010000037.1:0-6218 GCF_031581085.1 Pontimonas sp. | reverse complement strand
CGGGTGATGCTCGGTGGTGCGGGGGCGCTCGTGGTGACCTGGTCGATTGGTGAGCTTCTGGGCACCAGTCTGGCGCTTTAGACTCTGTCGCCGGTGTTTTGTGGGATACCGAGACTGGCGAGTACGACGCCGATGGAGACGGTGAGCAGTCCCACGAGGAGGAGGGCACTCACCACTGTTCCTTCGGTGGGGAAAAGTACGTCCAGCGCCAGGGCCCCCGCGAGTTGGCCAAGCACCGATATCACCGCAAAAACCAGTACCCCGAGATAACGGACAAATAGAGTTGCCGACGCAATAAAAAGCATTCCGAGTGGTCCGCCAAGCCACAGCTGCGGGTCCTCGATGAGTGAGGGGGGCATGGCGGGAGTTCGACCGAGGGCGAGCCAGTCGATAAACAAAAAGACAGTCAAGAGCGAAAATCCCATCGAGAAATTTAGTGAGCTCGTGACTAAGGCCGAGGAGACGGCCTGACCGATACGTCCATTCAGGGCGTACTGCACTGACGTCGCAACTCCCGCGCCTAATCCGTAGACAACTCCGGCCAAGGCGAGGGATGCCGCATCTCCACGGCCGATTGCGCTCACAATCACCCCGAAAACGGCCAATACACCGGCAAGAAATCTGAGGAGAGTCACTCTTTTTTTCCCGGCCGGACCCAAGCCAATGTGATCAACCCAGAGCGAACCGAGAGTTTGTCCGGTGACAACAGCAATCATGTATACCGACACGCCCACCTGGGGCACCACGAGGGCCTGGCCAAAAATAAAGATTCCGCCCCCGAATCCTGCAAAATAGTGCCAGGTTCGAAGCGAACGCCGGGTACCGGACGAGAACAAGCGGCCCAGCGCGCGCCGAGCGCCAGGAAGTGACACCAAAAACGCGGTGGAGACAATGAACCCACCACCCACAGACATCATTGCCGCCACAATGGGATGATCAATGGCCTCACTCGCAGCTCCGTTCACACGAGCCTGAACACTGTTCGCGGCGGAAACCACAAATGCCAGCCCGATCAGACCCCACGCAGTGACTCGAGCAGCGGGCGGGTGAGACGTCATTTCGTGAGCTTAAGCGCCCGCAAGCTGACCGCCCGAGTAGAGCAAGAGTTTTTCGACCGGGAGCTCTAGCAATACAGGACCCGTGTCGGGGACCTCCATCTCCCGGGGAAGTTTCATTTTGAGAGACTGACCGGAAACATCACAGCTCACCACACGGGTATTGCCTTGGTCCTGAACACCCGTCACTTGCCCAGAAATCACATTTTGACTGCGGCTGCTTGCTACGCGGACATACTCGGGTCGGATGCCAAGTTTCAAATCACCCGACGCAGGTTTCCCGGCATTGCCGGCCTGGAGAACAGACCCGCCAAGAGTCAATCCATTGGCATCCTTTTCAACGTCCAAGAAATTCATGGCCGGAGAACCAATGAAATAGCCGACGTAGTCACTCACCGGTACTTCGAATAGCTCTTCCGGCGTTCCCTGCTGGACAACTTCTCCGTCGCTCATCACCAAGAGTTCTTCCGCAAACGTCATGGCCTCGTACTGGTCGTGGGTGACGTAAATGATGGTTGAGCCCAGCTCATCGTTCGCTTCTTTGATTCGCTTACGGAGCATGAATTTGAGCTGAGGATCAATGACGGTCAGAGGTTCATCCATCAGTAACACCGCAACGTCGTCTCGGACCAGCCCACGCCCCAGGGACACCAACTGTTTCTCATCCACACCCAGACGCCACGCAGAGCGTTTGAGTTTGTGAGAAATTCCGAGAATGTCCGCCACACTCTCCACGCGTTCTTTAATTCGGTCGTCTTCCCAATTTCGACACACGAGGGGGAAGGCAAGATTGTCAAACACGTTCATGGAGCGGTAA
The DNA here is from genome assembly GCF_031581085.1 of Pontimonas sp. Lineage (NCBI taxonomy): Bacteria > Bacillati > Actinomycetota > Actinomycetes > Micrococcales > Microbacteriaceae > Pontimonas > Pontimonas sp. Next base: position 4,346 of record NZ_JAVLBO010000037.1, on the reverse strand, counting down.
ATCGCCGGAAACTGAAAGACCTGCGCAACATTGCGCTTTTCGGTTTTCAAACCTGTGATGTCCCGGTTATCAAAAAGCACACGGCCCTGCTTGGGGGTGACAATTCCAGAAATAATGTTGAGCAGTGTGGTCTTACCGCACCCTGAGGGACCCACCAGGGCGTATGTTCGCCCAGCCTCGAAAGTCACGCTTAAGGGTTTCAGTGGCCACTGCTCTTGGGGGGTCTTGTTGTCGTAGGCGTGCCCGACACCCTCCAAAGTCACACTTCCCATTAGCGCACCTCCACGGCCGGGGCGAATAACAAATCACCTGATGGATCGAAAGCAAAAAACCGTTCACTGCGCAGCGCGACACGAAGAGTGTCCCCGGCGCGGTAATCGTGGATTCCTTCAATCATGACCACCAGGTCTCCAGCTTCCGCGCTCAGGTAAAGAACAGTTTCTGAGCCCGAAACCTCGACAAAGGAAATGGTGGTGGATTCCGCCAGACCATCAGCCCCCGTGGGAACCAGGTCCATGGCTCGAATACCAAAATCGTATGTGCCCTCACCGAGGCCCGAGAGATGACTGGGGCGAGGAAGGCGGAGACCACTCGCGAGAATGATGTCACCGTCTTCAACACGAGCTCTCAGCACGCTCATCGGCGGATCATTAACGATCTGCGCAACTTGAAGATTCTTTGGCCTCTCGAACACTTCAGAAGGGGGACCCGACTGTAGGACTCGACCTTCATGCATCACCATCAGTTCATAGCCCAACATCATCGCCTCACCAATTTCTGTCGTCGCGTAGAGCGTCACAGACTGGTTCTCACCGGCAAATAGGCTCAGAAATTCCTCCCGCAGTTGCTCACGCAACTTAAAGTCGAGGTTCATAAGTGGCTCATCGAGCATCAGGATGCGCGAGTGTCTGGCAAGTGAACGTGCCATCGCGACGCGCTGTTGCTGACCGCCCGACAGTTGACCGGGCTTGCGGTCGGCAAATTCTGTAAGCCCTACTTTGTGAAGATAGGTATCAACGCGGTTTCTGAGCTCATCGCCCTTCATCCCGGCTTTTCTCAAGGGAAACTCGATGTTTCCTCGAACTGTCTTGTTCGGGTAGTTAATGAACTGTTGATACACCATCGCGATGTCTCGTTTCCACACCGGGGTATCGGTCATTGGCTCACCATCAAAACTCAGTTGCCCACTGTCGAGAGTGAGCAAACCGGCAACAGCGCGCATCAGGCTAGTTTTGCCTGCTCCCGTTCGACCCATAACGACATAAATGCGACCGGGTTCAACGGTGAAACTCACGTCGTCCAAGTAGATTTCCTTGTCGAGCGTGGCGTGCAAGTTCTCTGCCTTCAACATGTAATTACCTCACCGCCCCACTGAGGCTTCCCTTGGCGAGGAACCTCTCGATAGCAAACGCGAACACAATAAGCGGCAATATCGCAAAAATGGCCGCTGCGCTCAATGTCCAGTAAGGGGTCACTGTCGCGTTCAGGGACACGATCGCGAGCGGCAACGTCGTAATTTGACCGAAGGTCAACACCAGGGGATAGAAGAAGTCGTTCCAGCCGAAAATCACCGCAAACATCCCTGCAACCGTGAGGCCAGGCGCGGTGAGAGGCAGAATGACCCGCCCGAACACTTCAAATGGACTGTATCCCTCGAGCATGGCCATTTCGTCCAACTCCCGCGGAATCCCGTTAAAAAAGTCCACCATAAGCCACACAACAATCGGCATCAGTCCCGCGATAGACACGATAATTAGACCCAGCCGGGTATCTAACAGACTGAGCTCTCTCAACATGAGGAAGAACGGAAAACTCAGGACGATGGGCGGCATGATGCGCTGGGAAATGAAGAAAAAGACAATGTCTTGATTACGGATGAAGCCCAGCTTGTAGGCAAAGCGTGAAAGACCGTACGAAGAGATGGTCCCCAGAACCAAACTAATTCCCGCGCCAGCGAATGTAATGACCACGCTGTTAAAAAGCGGGGGAATAAGATTTGTCGTCGCTCCGCCCCCACCGAAGATGCTGGACCAGCCCAGAGAGCTCGGCTCAAACTCCACGAACGGGATGTAGGTGGCACCAAAATCCACAGCGGTTGGTGGCTTAATACTGGTGACGGCCGCCCAAAGCAAAGGCAACAAAATGAAGATGGTCCACAGAGAGATAAAAACTCCGACCAAAACGCGCTTGAGCAGCATCTTTAGATCCCCTTCGGCTTCGAGATGCGGGTGAGGATTTGCACAATAACGGTCAGAAGGACGATGAACGTGATGAGGTACGTCACCGACAGGGTGCCGCCGTTTGCTAGGTCAAAGTTTCGCAATGCCTTCAAATAGATGTAATAGGTCGGCGTCTCCGTAGAAGAGCCGGGGCCTCCATTGGTCATCGCGTAAACAGTGTCAAAAATCTTTGATGCCTCAATGAGGCGAATGATGATTGCTCCGATACTGACAGGAGCCATCATCGGGAGCGTGACTTTGAAAAAGGTTCGAAAGGTCCCGGCACCATCAATGGATGCCGCGAGAAACGGCTCTCTCGGCAGGCTGAGCAGACCCGCCAACAGCAACAAATACATAAAAGGTGTCCATTGCCAAATCTCCGCCACCATAATTGCCGCCATTGCCGGGATTGTGGAGGATAGCCACGACACGGGTCCGAACCCCAAAGCGGTGATGATGTCGTTTACAGGCCCAACCGTTTCATTAAAAATTGATTTCCAGACGACCGACATCACTACCGGCGTAGTCATCATCGGGACCAGCCACAGAACCCGGAAAAACCGGCCCGAGGCAACGCCCTTCCACGAAACCAACGCGGCGAGGAAACCCAGAACGTATTGGATGAACACGGTGACAAGAGCGAGCGGGATAAGCCGGGCCATCGACTCCCAAAACCGACCATCGCTTGCCATCGCAGCCCAGTTACGACCCCCGACCCAATCAAAACCCGAGTTGGCCACCGACCAGTTGGAAAAGCTCAGCGCGATGGTGAACAGGAGGGGGAAAATGATGATGGCAATGAGGGTGAATAACCCTGGCAGCAAGAACAGCCGGCCATAAAATTTGCTCACGAATGTCTCCAGCGTGTGGGGAAGGTTGACAGACTTTGTCCTGTGGCGGGGAACACATGTTCCCCGCCACAGGCCCAAAGTCACATGGAGTGACTAGTCGAGGTTGTCCTCGAGCCGGATCACAGCCTGGTAGGCCTCTTCGATCTCATCGGGTCCGATGCGTTCGATGATGCTTTCCCATTCGACGGCAACATCGTCGAGAGCTTCCTGCGGAGTCTTTTGCCCCGCGAGAGCCTCTGCAACACCATTCGCCATAGCGGTGTAGAACTCGCCATTTCCGGGAACGCGGAGGTCAAACACACGGTTAGTGTTCTCCTCGTAGTTCTCGAGAGTGTCGATGTAGGTGGTTGCCGCCTGCTCTTCCCAGCCCGCCTGGTCAGTCCAGAACGAGGCGTCGAAGTTCTCCGTGCGCGCCGGGTTCACCCCGAAGCGACCAATGGTCAGGTCGATCGTGTGGTTCGCCTTGTTTCCGAAGAAGCAGAGGTAGTCAAACGCCATCTGCTGCACCGGAGAGTCGGCAGTCACCACTGAGGTCCAACCCCACGAGATGTACGGCGCGTAGTTGACTCCGCCTTCGGGAGTATCCCACTCACCTGTCACTCGGTTCCACACCTCGTCGGCTCCGGGTAGCGGAGCAGCCGCGACATTCTCACGAATCGGACTGTCGGCTTGGTTGGCTGCAACATACGCGTCATCCCAGCTATAGCTAAAGAGCGCCTCGCCCTTGCTAAACGATGCAATCTCGTCAGCAAGGCCGTAGCTGGAGTAGCCCGGCGGGACGAAGTTCACGGCCTCGACAAAGTCTTCCAATCCGCGAACGAATCCAGGATTGTTGACTTGAGGAGTCATGTCTTCGTCAAACCAGAAACCCCCGGTGACGTCCGGGTGCTTGGCATAGGGACCCACGCGGCTGATGAACGCAGAGAACATCAGATTATCGCGAGCCATTACCTCGACGGAACCGTAGAAGTCCACATCTGCAGGCTGGCCGGCGGGTGACCAGTTTCCACTGGCGTACTCGCTAGCGAAGAACGCTGCCTGCTCGTTGTACTCATCCCAGGTTTGCGGCACACGCAACTCGTTACCGGTCGCCTCCAGATAAGCAGCCTGAGCGTCCGGGTCATCGATTACGTCAGTACGGTATTTCATGTAGTGACGATCTGCGTCGATCGAGTAGAGCTTGGTCTCCCCGTTCCACTGGGCAATTTGTTTCACCAGGTCAGTCGAATCGGCAAGTTCCGTCTCATTGAGGTACTCATCGGGAATTGTTGCGTAG
>NZ_JAVLBO010000036.1:0-8405 GCF_031581085.1 Pontimonas sp. | reverse complement strand
GTGCTCGTGTCGTCGATCGCGGGAGGTTCCGGGGCCGGCCAGTTCATGGACGTGGCCGAGGCAATTAAGTCTGCTGGCAATAACGAGCCCTGGACAGAAGACATGTTTGCCCTGCTCTACGCACCCGATGTGTTTGACAAATTGGGTCGCCGGGAAATTCCCGCAAACGCTCTCGGGGCCATTTCGGAAACAATGTCCGGCAGTTGGAATCGAAAACTCTCCGGCGCGTCAGCCGCGCTTTACCAAGGTCACGGCCTGATTCCCTCTGCTTCACCCAAGTACCGAATCGGGCCGGCTTACCCCTACATTGTGGGAGCCAGCAACGGGCAGGTGAGCTTCGGTGAGCAAAACGACGTGTACCTTGCCGTATCCAGCAGTATCGCCACCTGGATGAGCGACAACAAAGTTCAGGACAAACTCTCGGCGTACACCGTGACGAACTACAGTGCCAAAGCTCCCACTCTGCCCGACAACACTGGCCTGAGAAAGACCGGAGGCGACAGCCCTGAACCGGCGCCCTTCTCCTCCATGGGGTTTGGTCGTGTGTCGCTCGGCCTGGAGCGCTTTTTCGAGTATTCCGCGGAGCGGCTCGCCAAATCTGCCCTCAAAGCCCTCCTTTTCAAACATGTCGAGCAAGACCAGCTCCTCGCCCAAAAGACCGAAGAGCAATGGCGCCAAGACAATGCTGATCTTGCCTTCGGCGCCTTCCTCTCCGACAGCGGCCTGGACCAACAAACTCACGAAAATAACCAACTGCTTGGCGCACTACGGCCAGACACCAATGAGCTCCAGGCGCGAATGAAAGCAGCCATCGAACAAAACGCGCGTGGAGGCATGCCCAAAGGAGGCCACCCATACTCCGCATGGGTCGAGCGCATCCACAACGGCTACGAAGTCAACATCCCGTCGTTACTCTCGGATCATCGCGGCGTGCTGCTGGCAAAAGTCCGCGACTGGGTTGATGAAATGCCCGGCAAAATACTCGGCCTCACAGCACAAACAATTTCTCGGCAAGGAATGCCGGTCACCGTCGAACTCATCAACCGGGCAGTTCAACACTCCCTCCAGTCACTGACTGATCTCGAGCAAGAGAAGCGACAGTATCTGGCGGAAGCGGAAAGCCTCAAAACGTTGATCACCCAATCAATGCAGGCCGCAAGCAATATGGCCAACGTGCCTCCCAACAACCCAGCAGTGGCCCAGGGCATCCATCAGGCGCAACTCGCTCTGATTAGGCGGGCAGAGGCAGACCTGCGGGAAGTCGCCGCCGAAATACTGGAAGATTTTGTTCGAAACTTCCTCGAACCGCTTCGCCAAACCTTAGCCGGGTCCGCAAACGCTTTACGGGAAGCAGTGAACGATCAAAAACTTCCCGATGGGCGGTCCAACCCCTACAGCGGCTGGCCCGATGAACAAGATTCCGCCGCGCCCAAAAGATTCTTCCCCGCGCCCAACGAGCGAGTCCTCATCGATGTGCAGCGATACCCGGCGGAATTTGACCGACTCATCGGCCAAACCGTCGGTGACTCAAAGCGCGATGCCAAGCGTGTGGTTCTCGATGAAATCATCATGGGCGACTACGGGATCGACGCGCTCGAGGGTTTACGACCAGATCAGCGTTGGACGATTATCGACCTCGATCAAATCTGGGTTCCGCAGGAGCGTCAGTATCAAAGCCGGGAGGGTGCATTCCAGGCCGCAAAATTTGGTTTCTTGACAGACCACACTCAGTATGTGGACCGCGCGAAGCTATGGCTCGGCATTCCGGGGCGGACCTTCAGCGCATTCCTCGATCAAACCCTCTCAGAGTGGCTGAGCGACGACTCCGATCGTTCAGAGCACGCGGAGCGCCAGTCAAAATTTGTCAAAGAGTTTGATGCTGCCGTCGCCAGTGCCGCCCCATTGGTGAGCCGGAACCAGAAGATGCTCGTCTCAATCCACCCACCCCAGAAGGGCCTAGATGCCTCTGAGGATGACGTGCTCTTCAGCGCAATTCCCGTGGCGACCACGGACGACTTATTTGAGCCTCTAAAAAATGTCCTGATCAAATATCACGAGTGGCGGCCAAGCTTCGAAGAGTTCTTCGTCGGCCGCTCGGGCGCAGCAAACGTCAGACAAATCGATGTGTTTTCGGTCACCAGCGTTCCTGTTCAGCCGATGGCCATGGAATCGCTCATGCAACCAATCGCCCAGGAGTGGCTCACGAGTTCGGCCACCAAAGACGGACGAGGGAACTTTATCCAGTGGCGTCGAGGACGCCCCCTCGAAGAGAGCATTCCCGCCTCGCCCGATATCTGGCGGCAAATGTTAGTGGGCTGGTACGTGAGCAAGCTTTTTGGGTTGATCAAGGCTCAAAAGGACCACCAAGACCCGTCGTTTGAGCAAAAAGGGCCACGTTTGAGTATGTGGGTCGATGGGGGGAAAAAGTGGGTGGACTTTCCGTATCCCCTGTTTTTCCCCGGAATCGCCCCCACCCCCGATTACCTCGGAATCGTGATGGAGTCATTGACCGTCGCGTTAGTCAATTCTTATTCCCAGAGCTCACTCGATCCGCTCCTGCCCTACCAGACCCTCCGCCAAATGGGAGACATGGAATCAAACGACGGAGCACTGCGGACGTGGATCAAAAAAGGAATCACGCGTGATGCCGATGCTCCCACTCCGAGAGAGAACTGGGCGGGGAGGAAAGAGGACAGTGCCGCCGAGCGAAAGAAGGCTTGCATGGCGTATTTCGAATCGCAACTCGCCGACTTTGAAGACTATTTGGGTCGCCAGGATAAGCACGGTGACGTTCGCACGTACCCGGTCAGTTGGCAAATACGTGAGCAAATCCGAGACGGTTTGAAACTCATCGTGCACACGATTCCTTCCATGGAGGAGCACGACGACGATGACGAATACGCCTAAACCGGCTATCACACGAGACGCGGAGTAAAAAATGGTCGACACGCAGTGGGGAGAATCTGGGCTCACAATTGTGCTGCTCCCCAGCGGAACATCCGGCGACCAGTTGCTAGCGGTGGCAAAACAGTGGACCGAGATGGAACTTCTGACCGAAGCGATCTGGGTGCGCCCGGAGTTCTTAGAGTCAGGTTCTACGACACCTCCGCGGCAAAAAGCCCTTGTCCTCGGAGAATCCCATAACGGCGAGCCAATCGAAGTTGAAATCGATCTCTTCGAGCAACTTGCGCGCCAACAACTTCTCACGGTGCGACTTCTTGTGGTCCGGTCGGTAAGCGAGAGCCTCGAATTTGACGAAGCTCAACAGCACCTGGTTGATGTGCTCGACCAATACATTTCACTTGCTCTGCCTCTGCCGGTTTCTACCGGACACGATCGAGAGAAATACACGACCTTGCTCCGGCTAAATCTCGTGACGGCCCCCACCGAATACGAAAGCCTTCAAGGATCTCGCCTCATCAATTCGTCCTTTCACGCCAACTTCATTGCGTCGGCTGAAGACCGATCAGCACCCCTAGCGGGAGACGCCTTTGTCCGCCACGACGAATCATCCCGACAATTCGCCTCATTTACGATGATGCACGTGGCCGCCATTGGGGCCCTCTGGTCGGGTCTTCCTGTCGGGCTCTATGAGCTGCTTAATCCCTCTGGAACCACCGGATCCCAGCTCTATCTCTCCCGTTCCTTCGTGAGCGCAATACTGACTGAGGGACTCGCCCAGAGAGCTTCAGCACGCGTCCTTCGTAAAGTAGCCGACCCTGCGGCCGGAGCGGTTGATTTCTCCACAGAATTACCCGTTGAGGGTACCTATCAAATCTCTGACAGCGAGCGGGATAGCTTCGTTGAGACGATGGTGAACCTCACGTTTGGGTTCGATGACAACAAACTCTCATACCAGCCCTCGCCAGAAGCGGAGCGGGTCCGGGCGGTCGAACAATCGCTTGCCGCCCAGGGCGGATCGTTTTTCACCTTCGCCTGGGACAAAATTACGTCGATACCTCGACACATGGTTCGCGGCTCACGGGTCAAATTTGCCACATTCCTCAATACGGTCCTTCACGGCGGAGAGGACTCCGGCTACGCATCCGTTCATGTGCCCGAAGAACATCTCGATGTCCGAGACAGGGTCATCATGGAAAACCGTAAGCGCATCGCCGAAGAGAAGGAAAGGGCAGATCTGGCTCTTGTTTCCCCGGTCACACCCAGTGATGTGCGCTCCACCCCCGCACTCTGGGAGGACATTCGCTCCTTAGTCTTCGGGATGCTTGACGGATCGAACCTAGAAAAATTTGGTTTTGCGCACGGGGAAAATGGATGGCCCATTTTCTATCGGGTCTCCGACCTTTTCGCCGATCCAGCAGCTGTGCACAAGGTGCTGAACACCGACGACTCTTGGGCAGAGGAAACCGGTGAGGACTGGTCGACGACAAGCAGCACTGCCACCATTATGAAGCGGCTTTCTGAAGACATTGTCGCTCTTCAAGGCGAGCTAGAGGGCGAACTGCGGAAAATTGTCGATGGTCAGGAGACTCTCGAGACCATCGACAATAGAATTCACGAGCTGCGAGATTTTTTAGGACTACAACCACCGGAAAATGACTCGGTCAAAGCTCCCGAGCAACAGAAGGCCGGTGCCTGATGGCGGCGAAAAAATCCAACAAATTGCAGGATACCGGCGCGGTTGACGCTGAAACAGAGTCGGTGCAGTCGGTCGATGATGGGGACGAGGCAGTCGATCAACCCGCAGCCTCTGCAGGTTCTCCCCAAAAGAAGACCTCCAAAACTTCTCAGGCCAACGACGCTGGCCCCGACGGGGGCTCGGGTAACGGCACTGATGAAAGTGCTGATGAAAGTGCTGATGAGAGCGCTGATGAGAGCGCTGACAAGCACACTGAGAGCCTCCCAGAGCAGGAGGCGGACTCTGATGGCGCTGCCCAAGCTACTGATGACGCTTCCCGTACTGAGGAGTTGGCGGAGCAGTCGCCATCCGACACTTCCCCGGGGGCGGTGTCGGAGCCAGTGGAAGCCACCGAGGACGATTCGCGCATCACAGCATCTGTTGACTCCAGTTCCGGCGACGCCTCACTTGATGCTGAAGCGTCCACAGCGCTGAACGAGGAAGCACCTGAAGCTTCCGAGCGACAAGAGGCGATCGCCGACACCACACAATTTGCGACACCACAGCGCCAACTTCAAGTGCCTGACAGCGCAATCGATCGTTTTCGCCGATGGCTGGGAGGATCGACCGCTGTCGGTAAACCACTGCAGAATCAAGCCCCGGTCACCGCGGCGGCTGAAGCACAAGTGAGCGCGGATGAGTCCGAAGAACAGCAGACTGGGCTGTCCATCGAGGCGGCGACCGAGGAGCTGTCCGCGTTTGAGAAATCCCGTGACCAATGGCAAGAATACGTGACGGCCCAGGAACACGTCGCCCAGACCCTAAAGGACCAGATGGGGCAGCGAGAGTCGCAGCTCAATGACCTCAATAAATGGGTATCCCAATACGACCGGAGCTACCAGTGGCGAGTACAGCAACGAATGGACCAGCAACTCGCCAAAGCCGAAGCCGACCTTCGCGCTTACGAAAACTCGGCACGAAATGTCGAAGAATTCGAAGCCGGTCGACTTGTCGAGCTACGCAAGCAATTTCATAAGCTCATCGGTCGACCTACGCTGGTCGCTATTCTGCTCGGTGCCCTCGTGATTTTGCTGCCCATTCTGTTCCGGATTCCAAAATTGGATGCGCTAGAGACCTTCTACGACCCGCGTCTCTCCGCACCCATCATCTTTCTGGTCGTGGGTGCAGTCGTCACGCTCGTGCTGCTCATCAGACGCGCTCTTGGAAAGGACAGGATCCAAAACGTTGTCATTGTGCGTTGGATTCTGCTGGCGTTCTTCCTTGGCCTGGTCATCTTGGCGATGCCGACCCTCGAAGAGCCCATCCGAAACAACCTCATCCCCTTCATCGAAGAGTACTTGTGGTTAATCCTCGGAGTGATCGCGGCGGTCATCCTTACTTGGATCCTGATTGCGCTGACCATTTACTACCAGGGCTGGTCCCAGTACCGCCGAGGGGTGGAAAGTCAGTTGGCGCGCCTTCGCGCCGTGATTTCCGGCTACGTCGAAACGCGTCAAGAAGTGAACCGTCTGAGTCTTCTCTACCAACAGACGGCCGACTGGCTCGAAATCCTTGCCCACGCGCTGTACCGACCGTGGGCTGTCGATCCCGCGTGGGAAGAAAAACGCCGTGTCGAGTCCGACTTCGAAGACTTCCCATTTTCCTTGCGGGTGGCTCAGGTCGACGACCAAGCGGGCGCCAAATCAGCTGAGCTTGAACGAATCATTTCGACCAAGCTCCTGGTCCAAGGGTGGCGAGCCGAAGCGTTTGACGACCTCATTAACCACATCGCCCTAGACCTGGGAATCGGAGTGTCCAAGTTTAATGTTGAGACTCTCGACCGTGACCTGCCCCATCAGACGAATAACACCCGAAATGTGTTGCGGGGTTACCTCGACGCGAGCGCAGGTCGGGATGACGAAACCGTTGAAGAGCACAGTGAGCGCAATCCTCACCTGGTTGAAGTCGCAAGGCAGCGCTTGAAGGTACTCATTCAGCAAACCCAATCTGTTGCTCTCTCCGCTGCTCGTCCGTCGGTGAGCCAGATGATCCGCGACCCACTCGAGACTATTGATTTCGATGGCAACACTGGATCTCGAACGCAACGCTCCGAGGATTGGGATAGCTTCCTTAAAGAATCGCTCGGCACAGAAGAAATCATCAAGCCGCCCCTGAGCATCCTCGGCTTGAGCTCAAAGGGGAAAATGAACAAGTCCGGTGAAGACCCGTCCACCTTCATTCTCATCCCGGAGCGTTTGCGAAAAGCTCTCCCAAGCGAGGCAAGCGCTGTATCGGAAATCGTCCCCGTATCGGACGACACGGCTCGCCCCGTCGAAATCATCGCTCGAATGGATGTGTCTCAACCTCTTGAACCCACCGATCTGCGTCTACTCAATTCCGAACCTCGCGAGGGAGTCTCCGAACAGCGCAGGCTGAGCAGTCGAGAAACCAAAGCCGCGGCAATATGCCCCGAATGTCATGATCCGACCTGTCCCGCGTCGACGGATTCGACGTCGCTGTGCGTGAACGTGGGAATCTAGAACGACAGCCCATGACACAATTTCCTCCTCCGCCCCCCGATCTCCCGGTCGTCACCATAGCTCCCCGGCGAAAGCCCACCGCACTCGTCGCCCTCTCCGCAGGTTTGGGTGTGTCGGTCCTGCTTAATTTGTTCCTCTTCGGCGCTTTGCTGGCACCCGTGGAAACCCCCGACCCTGAACCACCAGAGCCCACCGCATCAGAAGGCCAGGGCATGGAGCAACCAGAAGAGCTAACTCCGTCACCTAATGAACCCACCACAAGCGAACCGATGTCAGCCGGTGAGGTCTATCAGCAAGCCGGCCCCTCGGTCTTCACCATTCAATGCGAAGGTTTTGGAGGCGAATACTTCGAGGGCACGGGCTTTTCCTATGTCCCTAACGCCAATACCCGGAATGCACCTTTTCTGGTGACGAATTACCACGTCATCGAGACATGTTTCACTGCCGGCACAGACGTCTACATAATGACCGCCTCTGAGGATCAATTTCCGGCGACAATCCAAGGGGTTGACCCCTCGAACGACCTCGCACTACTGACTTCCAACGCGCCCCTTGAACCGCTGTTGCCGGCGCGAGAGGCGAGAATTGGCGACACCGTATTCGCCATTGGCTCTCCATTGGGCACCCGGGGCACAATCACCCAAGGCATCATCTCTAATATCGAGGGACAGGTTTACCAAATTGACGCTCGGATCTTCCAGGGGAATTCCGGTGGGCCTCTCTTGAACGAACAAGGCGGTGTCATCGGGGTGAACACCCAGAAAATCTTCGAACAGGGTTCGACCCCTCGTGCTGAAGGAATCGGTTTTTCCTATCGCATCCAATTGCTCTGCGAACAACTCATCGCCTGCTCTTAACGTAATAGCCAAGTAGTCGCGGTGCTGGAACCCGACATAGGGTCCAACACGGCTCAGCGAGAGCCGTAGTTTTCGTAGTAGTCGCGGGGCTTGGTCGACACGTCGAGAACTGCCCACAACCAAAACCCCAAGCTAATGAACCATCCGACCACGGTCGCACCCGCTGCGGCGGAGCCATCAGTGAACGGGTCGTTAAACTCCGCGATGGCAACGACGAACCAAATGAGAAAATAAAAAGTTTGAACCCCGAGGACGGTCCAAAACTTTGCCGCGTTGTCGCGGTAGGTGTAGAGCCACGTCCAGAACCCGAGGAAAACCGCGAGCAAAACCGCCGAACTCTTTTCCTTCCGGCCTGCAGTGGGGGCAGACGAAACATTTCTGTTCGCGACAGCGGTTCCGCAATTTGGGCAGACGGCAGCCGACGCTACC
>NZ_JAVLBO010000035.1:0-8881 GCF_031581085.1 Pontimonas sp. | reverse complement strand
CGCGTGGAAGCTCCTCGCCGGTCGAGTCTCGTGGAAGGTCTTCGCCGTCGTCATCGGTGCACTCACCCTGTTTTCTCTCACGGTCCCGATGTTTCGAGCCGCGATGTCCTATCTCAACGGCCACACGCTGATGGGTTTTGCCACCGTGTTGCTGGTCGGTGGGTTGTTGATCGCCCGGCAAGAGCAACGCTTTTCGGCGATTCCGATGGCCTTTACTCTCGTGGGGGGAGCACTGGGGGCCACCGCCCGCGTGGAGGGCATCGTCCTGGTTCTCGTCGTCGTAATCGCCCTGGTGGGTCAAACCTGGTGGTCCGGTGCCACACAACGCCTCCAACTCTTTGCCACCTTGAGTGTGATCGGCCTCACCTTCACCTGGTGGTTGAGCGCCCTGGAGAGTCCAGTACTCGAGCGCTTTGGCCTTCCCGACTGGGTGCTCGTGCTGCTCACCCTGGTCGGGGCGAGTGTGGCGGCCAGTAAGTGGATCGACCCGATTCGTGCCTGGCTACTGCCCGCTGCAGCCGCGTTCCTCTTGGTGTGGTTCGCCAGGGAAAATTGGCCATCATCTCACCCCCTCGGCAGAGTGAGTGCCCAGTGGCCCAATTTGGGCCTGGGTGTGGGCGGTTGGGGCACCGCCGCGCACGTGTTTATTGGCTCCGCGGTGCTGCTCGGTATTCGCCGGCGCTCCGCGGAATACCGATGGTTGTTGGGCTTATCGGCACTGCTCATCGCCGCCGTGCTGTTTAGCAAAACATTCGACGGTGGTTTTGGTCGGGCCAGTTTTTACGATTCGGTGAATCGAATGTGGTTGCACGTGATGCCCACAATCCTGCTGACCACTCTCGTCGGTTACTCCGAAGCGCTCCACGCCGCGCTGGGGCGCCGAGCTGCGACACAGTCGAGTCCGCGGCAGACGGCCGCGACCAATAGCCCTACTGCCCAGTAGACTCCTCATCATTCACACCTGAAAGGCTCCCCCGCTGTGAAGCTCGTGATTCAGATTCCCTGCCTAAACGAGGAAGCCACGCTGGGTGCCGTCCTGTCGTCGATTCCCGCTGAAATTGACGGCTGTGACTCGATCGAGGTGGTCGTCATCGACGACGGCTCGACAGACAACACGATTGCCGTGGCACAGGAGCACGGTGTGAAAACCATCATTCGACACCGCGGCACTCGGGGTTTGGCGGAAGCCTTTCGCTCCGGGGTGGACTACGCCCTCACCCACGGTGCCGACATTCTGGTCAACACCGACGGGGATAACCAGTATCCCCAAGCCGATATCGCCAAACTGGTGGCACCCATCGCCTCGGGTCAGGCCGACATCGTCATCGGAGATCGACAAACCCACAAAATTGCCCATTTCTCCTGGGGTAAGAAGCTTCTGCAGAAAATGGGAAGCAAAGTGGTCAACCAGGCGGCCGGAACAAAGATTCCGGATGCGGCGAGCGGGTTCCGGGCCTACTCGAGAACGGCACTGCTGAAGCTGAACCTGGTGACAAAGTTTTCGTACACGATGGAGACCATCATCCAGGCCGGCTATAAACGCCTGGCGATCGAGAGTGTCCGAATCAAGACCAACCCGAAGACGAGGGAATCCAGGCTGTTTAAGTCGACGCCAGAACACGTGGTGAAGTCGGCTGCCGCGATTACCCGCTCCTTCTTGATGTATAAGCCCTACACGTTTTTTGGCACGCTGGGGGCGGTATTGGGCATCGCCGGCCTCATTCCCTTCATTCGCTACCTCACCTTCGCGGCGTTGGGGGTGCCGGGCGAGCTGATCCAGTCACTCCTTCTCGGAGTGTCGCTTCTCACCGCTTCGCTTCTCGCGTTTGCCCTGGGAGTCATTGCCGACCTCATTCGCATCAACCGGCAGCTGATTGAAGACGGACTCTCCCTCCACAAAGCCCACCAAGACGTCCAGAGCCTCTCCGATAATCACCGTGCGAAGTAGCACCGAGAACCGTGCGAAGTAGCACACAACACACTGTGGCACTGGTGGGCCCCACCCACCCCTACACCGGCGGCATCGCCCAGCACACCACCCGATTGGCCCTCGAACTAGAAAAGCGCGGCCATCACGTCCAGGTCGAGTCGTGGAGTGCCCAATACCCAAAAGCTCTCTACCCGGGACCAGACCGCGTGCCAGGCGGAACACCCGAAATTGGACTCCCCCGCACAGTGCGTGAAGATCTCGCCTGGTTTAACCCTTTTAGTTGGTGGAGAGTGGGCCGAAGGCTTCGCCGCCACGATGTGGTGGCCGTGAGTATTCCGACCCCCTTCCACGCTGTTCCCTACCTGGTGCTCCTCGGCGCTCTTGGGCAATCCGTTCAGAGCCTGGGCATTGTGCACAACGTCCTCCCCCACGAGCCGGGCCCACTAGACCGACTGTTGATGCGGTGGTTACTCCGCCGACTACACCTGGTGATTGTGCACGGCCAGGCGGCACTCGATACCGCCACAGAGTTGGGGGTGGCTCCAGACCGGCTCAGCGAATGCTCGCTGCCGTCTCCCTGGCCAGCCAGTCCCCCCGTGGCACCACAGGGCAGGGCACAGGACACCCCACAGTCCTCCGACCAGTCTGACCCCGAGGGCGCTACCGGACTGCGGGTGCTGTTTTTTGGCACCGTGCGCCACTACAAGGGACTCGACATCCTCCTCGACGCGCTGGCAGACACCCCGGAGGCCACGCTGCTTATCGCCGGTGAGTTTTGGGACGATGAGGCTTCCTACCGCGACCACATTGCCCGTCTCGGGCTGGAGGCCCGCGTCACTATCCGCGGCGGTTACGTGCCGGAAGCAGAATTTCCTGAACTCTTCGCGGGGGCCGATGTGCTCGTGTTGCCCTACCGCTCCGGGACGGGCTCGATTGTTCGAGAACTGGCGTTTCGCTTCCACCTTCCCGTCATCGCCACCGACGTAGGCGCAATTGCCGAAGGCATCGAGCACGACCACACGGGCATGGTGGTTCCAGCCGGTGACCCCGGTGCACTGGCGGGTGCACTAGCTGATGCTCTCTCTCACGCCGCCCAGCCCGGCGTGTTGGCCCGGTGGCGAGAGGCTGTTGCCACCCGCGACGACAGCCAGGGTGCACTGTGGGAGTCTTATTGCCAGGCGGTGCTCGGCGGTGGCGCGTCTGGCCAGATAGCTCCTGGAGGTGGTCGATGACCAGCAGAGTCGTCTACACAGCGCTATTTGGCGAGCACGAGGCACTCCTCGAGCAGGAGGTCGCCGCCGACAGCTCGATACGGTTTCTGTGCTTTAGCGACAACCCTGACCTCACCAGCACCAGCTGGGAGATTGTCCAGGTCGACCCGCTGTTTCCCGCCGACCCGAGACGCTCCCAACGAGACATCAAAATCAGGGGACATGAACTCCTGGCGGAGTTTGACCAGTGGCTCTACCTCGACAACACGGTGCGACTCAAAGTGCCACCGGAGTCGATTTTGGATCAGTGGTTGGCCGATGCCCAGTGGGCGGCCATCGAACACGACGCCCACGAGAGCACCTGGCAAGAATTCGAGGCGAACCTGGCGACGAATAAGGACACACCCGCTCGTCTGAACGAACAACTACAGGACTACTCCACGCACCACAGCGAAGCCCTCGATGAGCGCCCCCTCTGGAACGGGTTGTTTGCGAGAAAGAACACCCCCGAGGTGCGGGCGTTCGCCGAACTGTGGTTTCACCACGTCTGTCGATATTCCGCCCGCGACCAACTCTCGATCATGGTCGCGCTCGGCCAAAAGCCACTGCGGGTGAGCAGGGTGCACGAGCGCGTGCGCAATTCTCCCTGGCACGACTGGCCACACCGGCAACAAGAAACCCCGGAGAGCAAAGCCCTCCGGCACGCCAAAACCTCCGGTCTGAAACCCCTCGCCGAAGAACTACACGACGCACAAGAGACCATCCACGCCCTCAAAGCCGAAGTCAACGCCCTCACAGACGCCCGGTGGTGGGGATTAGCCGGCGTATGGCGCAGGCTCCAGGACGCCCGTCGGGCAAAGCGCCGAGCGAAAAAGCAGGCCCACAAGCGAAGCGGCTAACCCCAACCACCTCTTCGCGGTCATCCCGTGGGACGCAGTGAGGCAACGGCCTCCATGTGGTGGGTGTGGGGAAATAGGTCCACCCCTTGGACGCGCTCTAGCTCGTAGCCGGCGTCGCGAAAGAGTGCGATGTCTCGGCCAAGGGCGACCGGGTCGCACGCGACGTAAATGACCTGCTGGGGCCCTAGCGCAATAATCTGGCCCACCACGTCGGCCTTTGCCCCGGTGCGGGGAGGGTCAAGAACGACCGTTCCCACAGGGCCCTCTGGCGTGAAGGTCTGGAGAAACCGCTTGACATCGCTGTCGACGACCTCCGCGCGGGAGAAATCACGCAGGTTTTTCGTGGTGAAATCGGTCGCTGCCGAATCGGATTCGACGGCAATAATCGGGGCGTCTGGCCCGTAGGCGCGGCCTAACGCCCGGGCGAATAGTCCCACCCCGCTGTAGAGGTCCAAGTGCACCGCTGCCGGGTCAACCGGTCGGAAATCACCGACGCCGGGCGCGCTCACCCCGCTGCCCGCGAGCGCGCTGCTCACCAAAGCGTCTAGTGTCTGGGCTGCGCCGTGGTGGACCTGCCAGAAACTGTGATCGCTCAGGTGAAAGACCTCATCACCGACCTGCTCGGTGATGGGTTGTGGTTTTTGGGTGTCGATTACGACCCGGGCGTCACCGGCGGAGTTCTGTACTAAACGAATCTGGCTGTGGCCGGACCAGTCACCGCGGTGAACAGCCAGTGCGTCGAGCGCAGACGACGCCAGCGGGAGTGAGTCCACGTCGATGACGGTGTGGCTGCGCTCGGCGTAGGGGCCCGCCAGGCCCCGATCATCGACGTGCAGGGTGACTCTGGTGCGCCACCGAAGCCCATCGGTCTCACCCGCCACCGGCTCGACCTGGACACTGGAAGCAAACTCTTCTGACACACCACCGTGGCGGGTGAGGGCTTCTTGAAGAATGGCCGTTTTGAGCTCTCGTTGATAGCCCAATTCGATGTGACCGTAGTCAGCGCCCCCGGCCCTGTGTTGTGGCGGCCTGGAGACATCGGCTTCTGGCCAGATGTGCGAAACGCGGTGGGCGCTGGGGACCAGCACCTCGATCAGCTCGGCAAAGGCGTGGGATTTTTTCACCGAATAGACCCGCGCGCGGACCCGCTCTCCGGGTAGACCACCGTGGACGAAGACCACGAAACCGTCGTGCCGGGCGAGGCCATCACCACCGTGGACGACCTTGGTAACCTCGAGTTCAACGCTGTCGCCGGTATCTAATGCCATCTTCCAACCCTAGGGACTCTTCGCCGTGCACCTTTTCCTCGCCTCGACCTCTCCGGCGAGGCTGCAGACACTGCGCCAGGTCGGTATCACCCCTTCGGTGCTCCGGCACACCGTCGATGAGGAGGCCCTGGTCGAGAAGGCCACGGCGGCCGGTCCGATTCCCGCCCGCGAGATGGTGCAACTCCTCGCGCGGGCAAAAGCCCAGGATGCGGCCCGTCTGGCCGGCGTCACGGGGCTGATTTTGGGGGGCGATTCGCTTTTCGAAGTCGACGGTGAGATTTTTGGCAAACCGCACACTCCCGAGCGGGCCCGACAGCGCTGGCACAGACAGCGCGGACAAACCGGTGTCTTACATTCCGGTCACACGCTCATTCACAGCGAAGACGGTGCGGTGGTGGCCGAGGCGAGTGTCGCCACCCAGACCAGTGTCACCTTCGTCGATGACCTCGGTGACGAAGAAATCGATGCCTACATCGCCACCGGCGAGCCGCTGAAGGTGGCGGGGGCGTTCACCATCGACGCCAAAGGCGCCGGCTTTATCGAATCCATTGACGGTGATCCGTACACGGTGGTGGGCCTGTCGGTGGCGGCGCTTCGACGCCTGGTGTTGAAACTGGGTTTCTCCTACACCGATTTGTGGTCCGATTGAGCGATAATCCGGCTCAGCGTTGTGGCCGGGCACAACACCAACCCGGGTTGATATGTGGCCGAGCTCCATAGGCGAGTGCCCTCTGAGCCCTAAGCTGTGTGGTCATGGCGCGAATTCAAAAAGTCCTCATCGCTAACCGCGGAGAAATTGCCGTTCGAATTATTCGGGCCGCAAAAGACGCCGGTATCGGCACGGTCGCCATCTACGCCGACCAGGATCGCAATGCACGCCACGTCCGCCTCGCCCACGAGGCCTACGCTCTCAACGGCAAAACCAGCGCCGAGACCTACCTGGTGGTGGAGAAAATTCTCTCCATCGCGAAACGCTCCGGCGCCAACGCCATCCACCCCGGCTACGGTTTTCTCGCCGAAAACGCGGATTTTGCCCGCGCGGTCATCGACGCCGGTCTGATCTGGATTGGTCCCTCACCGGAGGCAATCGAACAGTTGGGTGATAAAGTCACCGCCCGTCACATCGCCGAAAAGGTCGGCGCACCGCTAGCACCCGGGACACTAAACCCCGTCGCCGATGTCGCCGAAGTCAAAGAGTTTGTCGCCCAACACGGCATGCCCGTAGCCATCAAGGCGGCGTTTGGCGGTGGCGGTCGCGGTTTGAAAGTCGTCCACGACGTAGCCGACATCGAAGAAGCCTTCGATTCGGCTACCCGCGAAGCCATCGCCGCGTTTGGTCGCGGCGAATGTTTTGTCGAAAAGTACCTCGAACAACCACGACACGTCGAAACCCAGTGCGTGGCGGACAAGGACGGCAACGTGGTGGTGATTTCCACCAGGGACTGTTCTCTCCAGCGTCGACACCAAAAATTGGTCGAAGAGGCCCCGGCGCCCTTTTTGACCCCCGAGCAGGAAAAACTGCTCTACGACTCCTCCAAAGCGATTTTGAAAGAAGCCCGCTACGAGGGAGCCGGGACCTGCGAATTTCTCATCGGCAAAGACGGCACCGTATCGTTTCTGGAGGTCAACACCAGGCTCCAGGTCGAACACCCCGTCAGTGAAGAAGTCACCGGAATCGACCTGGTGCGCGAACAATTTCGCATCGCCGAGGGTGAAACAATCGACTACCCCGACCCAGTCGCACACGGCCACTCCATCGAATTTCGCATCAACGGGGAAGACCCGGGGATGAACTTCATGCCGATGCCGGGCCCCGTGCACACCCTGCGCTTTCCGGGCGGACCCGGTGTCCGGGTGGACTCCGGGGTCACCACCGGTGATGTCATCACCGGAGCCTTTGACTCACTACTGGCCAAACTGATCGTCACCGGACACAGCCGGGCCGACGCGATCGAGCGTGCCCGGCGTGCACTGTTGGAATTCGAAGTCGCCGGGCTTCCCACGGTGTTGCCCTTCCACCGCGCCGTCATCGACGACCCCGCATTCATCGCGGAGAACGCCGAGGGTTTCCGGGTGCACACCCGCTGGATCGAAACAGAGTGTGAAGCCGAAATTGAACCCTGGAGTGGAGCGGTGGAGGCCGAAGCAGAAGCCGATGACCCCTACCGCACCGTCGTGGTGGAAGTGGAGGGGCGCCGGCTTCGAGTGGGAGTACCGTCCATCATTTTCCAAAGCGGCGAAAAAGCCCTTCACAAAGCCCCGAAGCGGCAAAACAGTTCTGCTGCTCAGACCGCGCAATCTGGCGATACGGTCACATCGCCCATGCAGGCCACGGTGGTGAAACTGGCCGTCTCCCCCGGCGACACCGTGGTCACCGGCGACCTGGTCTGTGTCTTGGAGGCGATGAAAATGGAACAGCCCCTCCAAGCCCACCGCGACGGGGTCATCGAATCGGTCGATTGCGTCATCGGCGATACGGTCAGCGCCGGGCACGTGCTCATCCGCTACCAGGCGGCATAGGTCACCGCCCCCACGCCACAGCGTCCTCACTGCGCCCCTCACTGCACCCCTCAGAGCGCTCCCGCCAACCCCACACCACAACGTAACTCGAGGCAGCGTGCACGCCCACTCGCCCCCTCGCGCAGCGACAGGACTACCCGGTGTCTGGACGGCTGAGTTGTGGCCCACTTCTGCCTAGACTGTGGGGGTTATCCAAAAGGTGGGGAAAAACATGACGCATGTGTTGGTGACGGGAGCTGCGGGGTTTATCGGAGCCCGGTTGGTGCAAGTCCTCTCCGAGCGCGGTTACACCGTCACCGGTGTGGATTGTTTCTTGCCAGACCTCTACTCCGCGGAGATGAAAAAGGCGCGGTTTTCGACCCTTGACGGGCTTGCCGGGGTGAGCCTGGTCGAAGCGGACCTGCGCCGTGATGATCTGAGCGCCCTTGGGGCCCCCGACGTGGTCGTCAACGAAGCGGCAATGCCGGGGCTGACCAAATCGTGGGAAGACCTCCAGCTGTATATGGACAACAACGTGATGGCTCTCGACCGGGTCATCAGGCAGACCGCCACGGACACGCTTCGCCAGTTCATCCAGATCTCGACCTCTTCGGTCTACGGGCGAATCGCCGAAGGCGCAGAAGACTCCCCCACGAACCCGTTTAGCCCCTACGGGGTGTCCAAACTGGCCGCCGAGAAGCTCGGCTTTGCCCACCGCGACAACTTTGGTTTGCCCTTTAGTGTGCTGCGCTATTTCTCGGTATACGGGCCTGGGCACCGACCCGACATGGCCTACCACCGCTTCCTCGCAGCCGCCAGAGACCACACCCCCATCACCGTCTACGGTGATGGCTCCCAGCGTCGCACCAACACCTACGTCGACGACTGCGTCGAGGGAACCATTAACGCCATCGAGCGCGCGGTCCCCGGTGAGATTTACAACCTCAGTGGCACCGAGTCCTACAGTCTGAACGACGCACTGGACATCATTCGAGACGTCACCGGTGTGACACTCGACGTGCGCTACGAACCGGCCCGAGCGGGCGACCAGAAAGAAACCAAGGGAGCCATTGC
>NZ_JAVLBO010000034.1:0-9103 GCF_031581085.1 Pontimonas sp. | reverse complement strand
GCTGTGATTTATCGGGATTTGAGAGGTGTTGGAGTAGGCGGCTGACCGGGTTGACAGTCTCTCCCACATAGATTTTCTTGCTGTTACTGAGGGTGTACACCACAGGCCAGTTGGAATGGCGCTCATCGGCTTGTCCCCATACTTGAAGCGCTCCCCCATCAAAGGGCAGCCGTTCAATCCTGAAGCTCGTCATATTTCCTGCTCGAGCCGCGGGCTTTCTCCACCGGGTATTTTTCTTTCGTGACTTGCAGTTTTTTGGAAACTATCTCAAGCGGATCAACACCCAGTCGGTCCGAGAGAAGAAGCGCATAGGTCAGTACGTCTGCCAGTTCATCCTGAACTCGCTCCGGTTTCGCCTCAGAGTCCCACTGGAAGCACTCCAATAATTCTCCCGCTTCAATCGCAATGCTTTTGGAGAGGTTTTCTGGCGTGTGGAACTTCCCCCAGTCCCTTTCGGCCATAAAAGCACGCAATTCTGGGAGCAACGACGACAAGTCCATGCCTCCACGCTAGCCCAGAGATCATCCGCAACCGAAAGTCCTGAGGCCCTCAGATAAAACCCAGGACGAAATCCTTCTAGAGGTGAGGTGCGCGCAGGAGAACCAACCACTGCGCAGTTGTCGACTTTGATATTAATTGTTACTTTTAAACTTCACGCTGCCAAGTTCGGGGTTTTCAAATGTCAACGGATGACGATCAACCAAATTTTGTGCCGTGTGGTTTTTGCTTGGGCCCGGTGAGTGCTCTTCGGGGACCACGTTGTGGAGCGTGTGAGGCACCGCTGCATCGCGACTGTTGGGAAGAGTTCGAAGGATGCTCAAGCTTTGGTTGTGCAAACTCTCCCGACATGAAATCCAACACCCCGCAGGAGGTGATCTAAAGTGCCCAGTCCACGACTAAACAGGTTGGCGAATGACTATTCACAGCTTCGAATGCGCTTTGACGGCCACCCTTTCATCTGGATTGAGCCGGTCGGAACCCACCCACCAGAGGCGTACAACATTGTCTTCGACCTGCCGACTTTGGTACTCGACTCCTCGAATCGACCCCGAGTGTCGAACCGGACTTTTGTCTCGTTGACCCTGCCGCAGGGATACCCCAAGGAGAAACCAAAAGCGGTCTCGAATGAGCAGATTTTTCACCCTAATTTCAGCGACTACATCTGCATTGCCGATTTTTGGAGCCCCGCTCAAAGCCTTTCCGACATCGTCCTAGATATCGGCCAAATGTTGCAGTGGCAGAAATACAACATCCAGTCACCCCTCAACGCAATTGCCGCCGAATGGGCCGTCTCGCACGCGCACGAATTGCCGATTGGCTCCTTCGACATCCACACCGCATCCGCGACACCCAGCATTTCCATCCAGAGTCACGGCCCGGAGGAAGGACACCCACAATGAGTAACAGCACACCAGAAGAGGAAGGTCAGAAAAAACCTCTTCGTATTTCGGCCGAAATGATGGACAGCGCAGAGGTCAACTCGGTCGTGGACCGTCTCCAGGAAGCAAAGAAAGTCCCCCTTATTCGAGAAATCGGTGCGCCGGAAAAAACCGGGAGCTCACTCCAGGCAGTTGTCTGGCTGATTGGGGCCGGCCTCGTCGGTGGTGTCTTGACCTGGGGGGCGTGGGAATTCCTCTTTCCGCTTTTCCGCAACGACGAGGATGCCACGGCGACAAACGTCGTCGCTAGTGCGAGTACCGCGGTGTTAGTCGGGCTTCTCCTGGTGATAGGCGATGTCCTCAAAGAGGGCGCTTACTCGAAGTTCCCCCAACGCCTCGGAATTGGCATGGTCGCTGCGGTGATCCTTGGCTTGGCGTTGGGGTTTGTGGCCAACGCCCTCTACAACTCTGGTTTCGAGCAAATTTATGACGACCTGGTGGCCAGTGGGCTCTCACCGGGATCTGACGAATTCTTTGAGCAGCTTCTAAACCGCAACCAGCTCAACCGCGGCCTGGCGTGGTCGTTTATTGGCCTAGCGGCAGGTTTGACGATTGGCATTTCTGCCCTGCAATGGAGACGTGCCCTCCTCACTGGCGGTGGGGGAATTGTGGGGGGCTTTATCGGAGGCTACCTCTTCGACATTCTTCCCAGCGAAAATGTTTCCCAAATCGTGGGTCTACTCATTACCGGACTGGCGATTGGTGGGGTCATCGCGCTGACCGAAGAAGCCGCGAAGACGTCCTGGATTGAGATCACCCACGGCGGAATGGCTGGTAAACAGTTCATCCTCTACCAACGCACGATTACCCTAGGCTCCGCACCCAAAGCCGACATTACGCTGATTAAAGATGAGACAGTGCCTGGCCTTGCTGCTGTTCTCGAAAAATCAGGTTCCGGTGCGACCGTGTCGGCGACTGACCCTTCAGGAATACTTTTTGTCAACGGCGTGGAAACAACCCAGGCGTCGCTTCGAGACGGCGATTCGATCAGTATGGGCAAGACCGCACTGCGCTTCAGAGAGCGCGGTCAAAAGGCAGTCAATTCGGGAGTAGTGAGGAACTAACATGGCCGACATTTCTGTGACCATTACCGACGCCACGGGCGGTCGTCGAGACACCGTGGAGATGCCCGACGATCAGCCGGCAATTCGAGTCATTGCGGCGGTGGTCCAAGGCCTCGGAATGCCTCTGGTGGGACCAGACGGTCAACCCATGTCCTATCGGTTCCACCACGCCGAAACCCAATCTCAGGTGAGAGACGACAGCACATTACGCGATAGCGGGGTGAACAACGGCGACACGCTCAGACTTGTTCCAGAAATCACCGCAGGTTCGACCCGTGCGCGTCGCTGACACGAACGGGCGCTACCACCGACAAGAACTCATCACCTGGTGGGACCAGTCGAAATTAGCGGCATCGCGTGTTCTTGTGGTGGGCGCTGGCGCAATCGGCAATGAAGTCGCCAAAAACCTCGCCCTTGTAGGAGTGGGGCGCATTGAGGTGTGCGACATGGACGACATCGAGCACTCGAACCTGGCTCGCTGCGTGTTTTTTTCGGAAACGGATGAGGGCTCCAATAAAGCCAGCGTTCTTGCCCAGAAACTCACAGCGTTAAACCCCGAGGTGGAAAGTGTCGGCCACCCGATCGCTGTACAACGCCTCGGGGTGGGCTACGTGCGCGGCTTCGACGTGGTGATTGGTGCATTGGATAACCGAGAGGCGCGGTTGTGGGTCAACCAAGCCTGCCGAAAGTGGGGTATCGAATGGATCGACGCCGCCATCGAAGGTTTGAGAGGAATTGTCCGGATATTTGGGCCCACAGGGCCCTGCTATGCCTGCACTCTCAGCGAAGCTGACTACGCCCAGCTCAGTCACCGGCGAAGTTGTGCACTGTTAGCCCCCGAAGACATCCTTGAGGGAAAAACTCCCACAAACGCCACCACAGCGGCCATTGTGGCCGGTATTCAAGTCCAGGAAGCCATCAAAATGATGACCGGAAACGCTGACCTCGTGGGGTTGCGCGGCAAGGTCTGGAGCTACACCGGGGACACGGTGGACACGTTTATCAGCGGCTACACCGAGGACGAATACTGTCTAGCCCACGACACTTACGAGACACTCGTCGATGCCTCGAGCGCGTCTACTCTCACCGAAGCCCTCGAGGCAGCCCGCGACAGCCTTCTGGGCGACCCTACGGCGGTGGACTTCGAAGAAGACATGATCACGCTTCGAGCCTGCGCCAGCTGTGGCCAAGGCGAAGAGATCACGAAGGCGCGGTCTGCGTTTGGGCCGGGTGAGGGCCGCTGCGACTCCTGCCAAGAGGAGCGCGTGGGGGATATCCGCACCAGTGTTGACCCAGAGTCTGCGCTTCTCACCCTCAACATTGCCCACATGGGCCTGGGGGCGTTGGACGTTGTGACGGCCCGGTGGGAGTCTGAGCGGATTCATCTTCTTGTGCGAGGAGCCCAATGACGGAGCACTCCCCCACACCCTCGTTTCAGCTCGATGACGGACTAATGGTCCAGATCGAACAACACGCCTACTCCCAGCTGTCTGCTGAAGTCGGCGGGGTGTTGATGGGTACGGCCTCCCCGGAGGGAACAACCATCCACGGTTTCATTCCGGCTCTCTCGGCGTCGGCGGAGCAGGTCACACTGACGTTCACCCACGACGTGTGGGAAGAGATTTTGAGCATGGCGAGGGACCAGTTCCCCGACTACGACATCGTGGGCTGGTACCACACACACCCAACTTTTGGGATCTTTCTCTCCGAATACGATCTGTTCATCCAGCAGAACTTTTTCAACAATCCGGGCCACTTTGCCCTCGTCATTGATCCAGTACAAGGGCTCTACGGATGGTTTGCCAATACACCAGATGGCGGGGTCCAGGAGATTGTCTCGGGCCAGACCCACAGCGGTCCGAGGCGCGCAATCGATCCCGTCACGGCTGGGGTCCCCTCCGGTCGAGCAACAGTGGCAAAGCTTTGGGGCGTTGGTGTCCTGGCATTGGCCCTGGGGGCGGGCGCGGGCGCCAGTGTGACCCTCGCCCAAACTCCACCCGATGTCAGCCAGACCTTGGCGGACACTCGAGCGGTCGCCGATGCTCAAGCTCTCCTCATTTCCGACCTGCAAGTCCAGATCGGTGAGCTCTATGAGGATCGAGTGTTCACCTATGCGCCGCACGAACAAGACACTCTGATGTCAATCGCCCAGCAGTTCTACGACAACCCCCTCTCGGGTGTCCGGACGCTTCAATCGGCCAACGGAATCGGCGCCCTCGATCAGTTGCCCAGAGACACTCTGCTTGTCATTCCTGACCCGACCAGAGCGTTTTTGGCCGATCCCAGCCAACGGGAAATCACCTGGCGTCCACTTAGTCCCTATAACGTCGACACACCGGCAACTGATGACGATGGCTCAGAGAACTCAGCCGACGAATCTGAAGGAGACACCCCAGAAGAGCCTGCCGTCGGAGACGACGACAGTGAAAATCCCCCGGCGAGCCCACCCACGAGCACTGAGCAAGGCGATGACGAGCTGAATCAAGGCGTCGAAAGCCAAGAAGACGAGGGCCAGGGCGTCGAACCCGGAGGCGACTCCGAGTGATTGAACTGAAATATTGCCCCCATTGCGGGACCCCCCGACTGGGGCGATTTTGCACCGGCTGTGGCACCGATTTAGATTCATTGATTAAATCTCTCACTGCAGACGTGGCGCCACCTCCAGAAGACACCACTGATTCAACGCCCGCGGAGACCATGGTCGCCCCGCCAGAGACCCCCATCGCATCAGGCGAGATTCCCTCTAGCGCGGGGCCGAGTCACACTAGCCGAACTCGCGAGCCCCCCCGCTCAACTCCCCCGGGTTTGAGCTACCCCGCCGCTTTTGACCTGGATGACGACTGCCTTAATTGTGGAACGCCCTTGACCCAGGGGCAATGTGAGCTCTGTGTGGGCGGGTAACACGCTTGCCTGATTACTCGAATCGAATAACGCAGTTTCCGTCGGCTGGCCCGCGATCACCGCATGTCGCTCCGAAATCTTCATAGCGAGAGCCCGGATCGGAGGCAAGAAACAAATCGTCGCAGGCTTGAAAGTCCCCTCCCTCGCATTCGGCTTGGAGCAAATCGAGTTCCGGATCCGAATCCACCGAATCACTCGGTGTTTGCGCACCACCCAAGGTTTCGCAAAGGCCTGGTTTTTCCTCACCTCGCGCACCACAGGTTTCGCCGAAGCGCTCGTATTCACTGCCCTCTGGCGAAGTGGCGTAGAGCTCATCGCAGGCCGGAAAATCACCGACCTCGCATCGATCCCAGAGCGCGTCTAGTCGACTGTCGGAGCCGTATTGGCCGGGAGACGCATCAGCAGTCTCTTCGGGTGTAGACGAATCCGAAATCAGTTGGGGCCACAGCAGATAACCAGACAGCCCCACACCCCCGGCAAGAACCACGGAGCCGATCACAATCAGGGTGACTAATAAGCCCTTATTGCGCGGGCGAGGAGACTGAGGCTGGGGTGGGTACCCGGCTGATTGCGAGCCACCGACTGGATAGGTCGGCTGTGGCGGCTGAGGCTGAGCAATTGGTGGCTGTGGCGGTGGCGCTGGTGCCACTGGCTGAGTAGGGGTGGTGGGTGCTGGAGGCCTTGTATTACCGGCTACGCTTACGGGCTTGCCACAGTGCGGGCAAAAGCCAGAACCGGCAACCGATTTGCCGCAGTAACTACACTCCACGTTGATAAAACCCTTCGATTTTTTCCCAAGCCCACCCGAAGATGCTTTTCACGGGCCGGTTGCTACCAGAGGCCATAACTGAGGCCAGAGCTCACCACATTGACCGCTTTTTCAAAGCAATGCTAGTTTGAGACTGAGTTTTTATCTATTTTATTTCACTGAGGGGGTCTCTGTGACTTCGCTCCCAGGAGCCACTCCTCCACCGATGGCGCCAGACTTTGGAGACAGCGCTGTGGGTACCCCTCGCAGCGCGTCAGTGTGGCCACTTATCGTCGGCGTCATTGCTCTCGTGGCCAGTGCACTAATCGCTATTTTTTTGCAACAACTCGGAGCACAGTGGTGGTCTCTCGTGGGTTATGGCTTAACCCCACTCGTCGCGGTCCTCGCAACCGGATGGGACGCGGTCGGACAGCTTGCCGGCCAGCGAGACCCGTGGTTTGTCATACGTCCGCACCTCTCCCGGATTCTTCGCATTCTGGCGGGCCTCAGCATCGCCTTTGGAGTGGTGCACATTTGGCGAATCAGTGAGTGGCTGGCGCGAAGCGCAGTCCAGTACGGATGGCCCTTGTTCTCATGACGTCACAGCGCTTTCGAGGCCTGGCATTTGCCACTGCTGTCGCGGCAAGTATTGCCTTGTTGGCCCCGATGGTCTCGGCGCCGACTCCGGCGAGCGCGAATTCTCTCGAGGACCTCTCCGAAGTGGGCCAAGAAGCGTTCGCTGATCTCACCACATGTCTGCGCTCAGCCGACAATAAAACCATCGATGTGTTTTACCTGGTGGATGATTCGGACAGTTTGCTTAATACCGACCCCGGTGTAGTCCGAGAGGAGATTCTCTCCGACAGCGTGCTGCAGCTCGCGAGCTTCGCGGAGCAAGGAATTTCAGTGAACGTAGGTGCTGCACTGTTTTCCACCGACGTGACGCCCGTTTTTGAATGGCGATCGGTGCAATCACCGTCTGACGCGGCAGTAACCGCGGGGGATCTCAGTTCAGCAATCACGGCGTCGGCGACACGGTCAGGGAGCGTGAAGTGGACAAACTGGGAGGCTGGTCTGACCTACGCCTCAGAGCAGCTCGATGAGATTAACCCCGACGAAGCCAACTGCCAGGCGCTCATCTGGTTTACCGATGGTGGAATCCGGCTTGGACAGGACAAAACACTCTCCCTTCCTTCCCTGGCTGCCCTCTGCCACTCCGGAATTGGCGCCGACAGACTCGATCGCCGCAGTAGTGACAATCTCGGCTTAATGGCCAGTTTTCGGGAGCGAAACATTGGCGTGTTCGCGGTGCTGTTCAAAAATGAACAGGCGCTTCGCGCGCCGTCGAACAACCCTGGGCTGAGCGCGCAGGAAATCGATGAAAAGGTCGGAGATTTTCGATACTTCGCCAGCTTTATGCTCCCCCTCGTAGAGGGTTCTGGCGAAATCTATGGCGACTATACGCCGCCGGGTTTCCCCGAGGGCGAGGTGGTGGAGTGCGCCAACCTGGGGCCCGATGGGAAGGCCATTCCCGGAGAAGCAAACGGTGCATTCCTCGATGCTGAGGATCCGATTGCCCTCGCCTTCCAGTTTCTCAAACTGCAGGCTGAAATTGAAGGTGGCGACTCGAAAGAGATCGGCGATAACGGAAGTTTTCAAATTGAACAGGGCACCGCAGCATTCCGTATTCTCACCACCTCATTCGATTGGACACTCACTGGCCCGGAAGGAGCAGTTCAGATTGGCCCCGACGCCGGACCTCCGCAAGTTAATCTCAACCAACGCACAGGGGTGACTACCATCGACGTGAGCGTTGACGAGGCCACGGGAATTGGGACGTGGACTTTCTCTCCCCAAGAAGAGACGACTTTTTCCTCGCTCTACGTGTTCGCCGGCCTCACCATTGACTTAGACCGAAGTCAGGAAACCCCGATTGTGCTCGGGCGTGACAACACCTTGGCGGGACAGGTTGTTCGACAGAGTAAGTACTCGAATATGGAATTGGACCTTTCGGTATACGAGCAAAACGCAATGCGGTTGGAAATTATTGAACCCGACGGGCTCGTTGCCGTAGAGGACGTCGAGATCGAAGGGCCCGACCCCCAAACGGGCAGCTTCCGCATCGCCGGATTTAATCCCGATACCTCCCTGGGCGAGTCTCTCAACGTCCAACTGACGCTCAGCCTCGGTGGAGATTTTGAACCGATTAAATCCCGGTTCACCCTAAACGTCCTCTCTAGCGGGGCCTTTCCTCTGATCGAAAACTCGGTGATTACCCTGTCATCACTCGATGGGCCCGAGGGCGTTGCTGAGGGTGAAATGAGGGTTGTGCCCCCGGCTGATGTCGCCAGCGGAGAGTTTTGCATCGCTCATGGTCCAAAACGGGTCTCGGATTCCCAGCCACAGGCTGTCGAACCGGTGGACCGCGAAGCGCAGTGGGAATGGACCTTCAGTGCGGATCGACAAACGCGCTCGGATGACACCTTCACGTGTTTTGAAGTGCCGGCTGGCGATTCAGCCTTCATCATCAGTGTGAACGCGCGTAATCCTTTGCAAGCAGACTCCAGCGTTGAGTCGATCCACACGACGACGAGCGGAAACCTCGGGCAGGCTCCGATGTTCGACGAAGATGTCGTATTCGCTTTCGAGTCGCGGACCCAACAGAGTGCGGGGGTGTTCCTCGGAGTCTTTATTGCTCTTCTCGTGCTCGGCATTGTGTTGCCCTTGGTCCTGCTCTACTTGTTCAACCGGATTTCTTCCCGGTTCGCCTGGGCTAACGGAATGGTCAGGGCAGAGTTCCCCGTTCTCGTTTCACTCGGATTCCTCGCGTCCCTCGCCGATCGTTCATCCGGTAGCTCCCTGCGAGTCGGCCCCCAAAGCTTCCAATTCGTCGCCGACCGAAAAGACCCCCGAAGCGTCGAAGACGAACCACAGGGCTACCCCGCTGCTCG
>NZ_JAVLBO010000033.1:0-9122 GCF_031581085.1 Pontimonas sp. | reverse complement strand
CGCCTTTATGCGGGTACTTGGTTCCCCCACCGGCCCCAAAGGCCACCACAAGGTCGTCCTGGGGCAGCCCCAGGACACCCCGGGCGACGCTCGTGGGGGTCGGTGACCATTTGTCGCTATCGATGGGGTTCGGAATGACGTGGACGGGCCAGTCTTTCGTGAGGGTGCTTCGGCGCACCTGCTCGGCCATCCAATGACTCGGGCAGATCACGTGGCGGGGTCTTCTCCAGTGGCGCTTTTTCCGCAGAAATGTCTCCCGGTCAATATCCGGGCCCGATTCAGTGTCCGGGCGTGAGGATCGCGAATACCCGTGTTCGTAGCGCGCGTGCGGGGTGTAGTGCTCCGCGCCAGAAAACATCCACATATCCGAAAGGCGCCACACCACGGGGGCCTTGAGGGAGCCAATTTCTGGAATCGACAGGGTGGCATTACCCAACCACCCCAGCATGATCACATCGGGCGCCAGGGCGTTTATTTCTCGGCCGAGGCCGGAATGGTAGAGCGCTTGGGAATGAAGCACCGTGTTATCGGACAGGAACGGTGCGCGGGGGAAATATTTACGAAAGCGGGTGCGGAGAAAGTACTCCGCATATTCCCTCCTGGAGCGAGTGGGTTTACCCCCGATGATTCCGTCGTCGTCGTGGGTTTTATGTACCACCCGGTGCTGAATATCGACGCGATCGGAAAAACCCCGACGAATGGTGTCGTAGAGGCGGTGAACCGCCCGGGCGGCCCCGCCCAAGCTGTCGTGGGCTGCCACAAAGAGCACTCGAGGCTTCGAGCTGCCGGTCATTATCAGGCGTTATCTCTCATGGAGTGGGCCCCGTGGGGCTCGAACCCACGACCCACGGATTAAAAGTCCGATGCTCTACCAACTGAGCTAGAGGCCCGCCAATAGTGTAGTAGCGCGTGCTTGGGGGTGTCACACCTTGGTCGTGTAAAACCCGAGGTGTGAAACAGCTTCGACACATTCGCGTGGCATACTGTCACGGTTGACTCGTGCCTGGAAGGGGCTTTTCATGAACCGCGTCGCCTTGCGTCGTTTTATCGCTCTCAGTGTTGTCGCCTCATTGACGTTGGTGGGGTGTGCCCGGCCCGACGAACCAACCGACGTGGAAGAAACGGATCCTGTTGCTGAAGAGCAAGTCGAGGAAGACGTTGAACCCACCCGCCACCCCCTGACCGGGGAGGAAGTCATGGAGGGCTCCGTGACGGGGCCCGCGGTCATGGCGAAAATCGACCACGAAAACCGCCCGTATGTGAACCTCCACCGCGCGGACATCGTCATCCAGCAGCTCATCCCGCAAAACGGAACCCGCTACATCGCGGTGTACCACTCCGATGTGCCCGACCAGGTCGGATACGTGCGCTCCTTTAGGCCACACGATCTCTACATGGCCTCACCATTTCAGGGTCTTCTCGCCTCCTCGGGCATGTTCGCCCTGGTTGTTCCCTTCTGGGAAGACACCGAAGCGGCCGGCGTGAGACAGTACGTCTGGGACTACCGCACCGAAGAAGACCGCGACCTGTGGTCCACGGTGGACAAGGACTACGCAAATGCCTCGAGTGTGCTGTTTGCTGCCGCAGACGCCCAGGCCGCAAACGCCACCCTCGAGCCACCCCAGCAGTATTTCGACTACGTGTCAGATCCGGCGGAGTCCTCTGTGGCGGCGGGAGCGCCGGTGTCGAACTTCACCACCTACTTCAGCGAATCGGACACCAATAACTACGTCACCTCGGTCTGGGAGTGGAATGCCAGCACCGGTCTTTTCGAGAAGAACTTCATCAACGGAGAACCCGTTGAGGTGGAATCTGGTGAACAGCTGGCGGTGACCAACCTGGTCGCCATCAGTGTCGAACACGACGATTTCGTGGGCCAGCCCACCGCTCGCATGCCAAACGGTGGCGGATCCGCCTGGGTGGCAAGCGGTGGGAAAGTCATCGAAGCCGACTGGGAAGGCGGGGCTAATACCGAACCGATCAGTCTGACTTCTGGCGGTGAACCGGTGACTCTCGCACCCGGGAAGACCTGGTTCATGATTTTCCCCGGCGATGCCTCGACAGCCCGCACCGCCTCGTGGGGCGGGCCAGGAAGCGTGTCCTACGAATAAGACCCTGTAGTTAGGCTGCGGTCTCGGTGATTTCTGCTGATGTTCTCGCCAGTGCGCGCTCGCGCATGGCGAGAAACAGCGGAAAAGTAAACGCGAAGGCCGTGAGGCCAGAGGCGAGGATGTAGGCCCAGAGGTAGCGCATCCCAAGCCTTCTGCCCTCGAGGAGAATAAACGCCGAACCGGCGAGTGCGACGACTAACAGGTCTAAGGAGAGGACCCAGTCGAGCGAGCTAGTAAACCAGGCATCGAGGTAGTCTCCGCTGGTGGCACCAGCCATCACCGCGAGGCCATTAAACACCCACGCGGTGACGAGGCCCACGACGGAGACGATGAGGTAAAACCAGAACCTGGAGCGCTGTGCGCGTGTCATTGTCATGGAGCCACGCTAGGGCCTGGGGCTGAGTGGCTCCACCAACCGGGTGGAGCGCGCCGGTGGTGGGTGGGATGCCCAGCATCTGCTCCTACCCTGGAGGCATGTCGAATCGTCCGCACAAGCCCGTCTCGATGGCGCCGTGGCGATTAGAAGCCTCCGAGAGTGAAGAAGACGCCATATGGCGACTACACCCGGAGAGGCGACTCGCCATCGCCCACGACACCGCCCAACTGCTCGTTCGAGAACAGCGCGGGACGGACTCAGACGACACCCTCTCGCGCATGAAGACCTTTGTGGACCAAGAAGGTGTCGACACCCTGGCGGAGCTGTGGTCGAGCGCTGACCCGGTCAGCCTGCCCGGCGCTCTTTGGCGTCTTTTTGGCATTCGCGAACAGGTTCGCGTGCGACCAGACGTCATCGGTGAAGTGGTTCAGCGCGGACTCGACGCACTCGAGACGATTGACCCGGTCGTTGTCGGGGCAGAAGAGCCGGTCACCGCCGCGGGTGTGGGAGAAATTATCGACCAGGTCCTGCGCGGAGGCTTTAGCGGTGATCTCGCTAATGCCCTGGAGCGCGCTTCCGCACTGGCCCGCGTGATCGCGGCCGGGCTTCTGCACTGGCCAGAATCTGATACCGACCGCGAACACGACGTGGCGCTTCGAAGCCTCTCCTGGGGAGTGGTCGCCACTGAGCTGGCTGATTGCGCCAGGCGCGAAAAAAACGGCCAGCTTCGCTAACCCGACGGCCGTTAGGCTGGCATCGCCTGGTCGCAGTAACCCCGGGCTCCATTATTTGCCGCTGCGAGCGGCCTCGCGCCGAGAGGCGTTCTGCGACCAGGCTTTTACTTTTAGGCCGTCCCAGGGTCCGTAATCGACGCCTCTAGGTGGCGAAACAATCGCTCAGCCGAAGGCGAGAAAATCCTCAGGACAGCTACGGACTCTTCGGAGTCGTTAGTCCTCGGAGTCGTTAGTCTTCGGAGCCGTTAGTCCTCTGGGGCGTGGTGGGACTCGACGGCCACGATGCGGGGCTTATCGGTTTCACTGGAGAAGTGGATCACCACAAATTCGCCGGTACTCATGCCCAGGTGTTGTTCGACGAGGCGACTCGAGCCCTTTTGGCTGACTTCCCCGGCCGCTTTGAGAATCTGTGGCAGGACCGGTCCGTGTGAGCAGAGGACGGTCGGGCGGTGTTTGGACACCGTCTTTCCCACGATGCTGATTGGACCCTCGGCACTGGGCTCCCAGGCGTCCTGACTGATGCGTTTTCTGGTGACCACGTCGAGTCCGGTTTTCTTCGCGACCGGTTCGATGGTCGCCAAACACCGAGTGGCGGGGCTGGAGACCAGGCGTTCTGGACCAAACGCGGCGATGCCGCCGGCTTGGTGTTTGGCTTGGTTTAGCCCGCGTTGGAGCAGTGGTCGGGTGTGGTCCGGGCCATCCCAGTTTTCCCGGGGCATGGCTTTTCCGTGTCGAAGCAAAATCAGTGGAAAGGTGCGCTCGAGACCGGAGTCGACCAGGTGTTGGAAATTCTCCAAAATATCGGCGTCGTGCGGGTAGCTCAGTTTCTTGGGTGCCTTCGCCAGTGAGACCCACTCGAGGGCAAAGATTTCGTTGTTCGATTCAAACGGCGCCCGCTCTGCCTCACCGGGGTCGACCTCGGCGGCCCAGTAAAACACCTGTTTGTCTCGACCGCTCGGGATGTTGTAGTCGACGCGGCCCAGATACGCCCCGAGGGTGACGTGCAGGCCGGTTTCTTCCATAATTTCGCGCTTCGCACACTCCGGAATGCTCTCACCGGGGTCGCGTTTGCCTTTAGGGATGGAGACGTCTTTGTGTTGGGTGCGGTGGACGAGGAGGACTTTGACGTCGCCGTCGACTCGTTTCCAACACACCGCGCCGCCGGCGACGACGGGTTTTTCGCGCTTACTCACCCGGTCGTGCCCGAGCGACTCGTACTGGCTTTGTGACGTGCAGCGATGGCGGACATGGTTTCTTTCTGAATATCGACAAGGCGCTCACCATTATCCGCCACTGCGTGTCGAACCCATTCCCCCGCACTGGTCAAATGCCAGGAGGCGACCTCGTCGCTCATACCCCGCTCCATGTGTTGGAGCACCCGCTCGATGTGTCGGGGGTCGGAGAGTCGAAGGAGCACTTCGATTCGGCGGTCCAGGTTGCGGTGCATCATGTCGGCCGAGCCGATATACACAATCGGGTCACCGCCGTGGTGGAACGAAAAGACCCGGGAGTGCTCTAAATACCGCCCCAGGACGCTTCGCACCCGAATGGTGTCACTGACTCCGGGCAGGCCGGGAATCAGCGCACAAATGCCGCGCACCCAAATATCGATCTCCACACCCGCTTGGCTCGCCCGATAGAGCGCGTCGATGATGATTTCATCGACCAGGGAGTTCAGTTTCAGCACAATCTTTGCGGGCTTTTTCTTCCGGGCCGCCTTGGTTTCGTCGTCGATGTGTTTCAGAAGCCCTTTTCGCAAATACCGCGGTGCGACGAGCAGGCGCGTGAACTTCTTCTCGATGGCGTAGCCGGAGAGTTCATTGAACAGTCTGGCGACTTCCTTTCCGACCGACTGGTCGGAGGTGAAATAACCGTAATCTTCATACAACCGGCTGGTTTTCGGGTTGTAGTTTCCCGTGCCGATGTGGGTGTAGTGGCCGAGGCCGCCGCCTCGCTCTTGTCTGATGACAAGAGCGAGCTTGCAGTGGGTTTTCAGCCCCACCAGGCCATAGACCACGTGGACGCCTGCTTTTTCCAGCTTTTTCGCCCAGGTGATGTTCGCCTCTTCATCGAAGCGGGCTTTGACTTCCACGAGGGCCAACACCGATTTGCCGGCTTCGGCCGCGCGAATGAGTGCGGCGATGATGGGACTGTCACCGCTGGTGCGATAGAGGGTTTGTTTGATGGCCAGCACGTAGGGGTCTTCGGCTGCCTGTTCGATAAACGCTTGAACACTGGTGGCAAAAGATTCATACGGGTGGTGAATCATCACGTCGCCGGCGGCGATGGAGCGGAAAATATTGGGCTCGTCGGTGGGTTCGCTGGGCAGTAAATCGGTGGGGGTGATGGGCACCTGTTTGGAGTATTTGAGATCGGGCCGGTCAATATCGGCTAGTTGGAACAGGCCGTTTAGCCCCAGCGGTGCCGGAAGGCGATAGACCTCCTGGTCGGTAATCCCCAATTCGTTGACCAGCAGTTTCAGCGTGACATCATCCATGTCTTCGGTGATTTCCAACCGAATGGGGGGACCAAAGCGGCGCCGGAGAAGTTCCCGCTCGAGTGCTTGGATGAGGTTTTCACTCTCGTCCTCATCGATTTCGACGTCTTCGTTCCGGGTAATCCGAAACTCGTGGTGTTCCAACACCTCCATGCCGGGAAAGAGCTCACCGACGTGCTGGGAAATGAGGTCTTCGATGGCGATAAAGCGCACCCGACCGGAGCCGTCATCGGCTAAGGGGTAAAACCGGGGAAGAATCGGCGGGACTTTCACTCGGGCAAATTCGACCCGGTCGGTGCGGGGGTCTCTAATACGCACCGACAGGTTCAACGACAGCCCCGAAATATAGGGGAAGGGGTGTGCCGGGTCGACAGCCAGTGGCATCAAGACCGGGAAAATTTGTTCGCTAAAGACCTCGTGTAGACCATCGCGGTCGGATTCGGCCAAATCCGACCAGGATTCGATGTGGATGTGTTCGGCGTCCAGCGCCGGTTTCACCGATTCGTGCAGCGCCTTGGCGTGTCGAATCTGTAGTTCGTGAGCCATCTGGGCGATGTCGTCTAAGACTTGCTGGGGCGAGCGACCCGTA
The DNA here is from genome assembly GCF_031581085.1 of Pontimonas sp. Lineage (NCBI taxonomy): Bacteria > Bacillati > Actinomycetota > Actinomycetes > Micrococcales > Microbacteriaceae > Pontimonas > Pontimonas sp. The sequence continues at coordinate 2,815 of NZ_JAVLBO010000033.1, read as the reverse complement.
TTGGTGGGCACCGCAATGCCGGTCACGATACGACGCTTCAACCCGGCGACGCGCACCATGAAAAATTCGTCCAAGTTACTCGCGAAAATGGCTAAGAACTTCACGCGCTCCAGCAACGGGACCTGCGGGTCTTCGGCGAGCTCGAGGACGCGTTTATTAAACGCTAACCAGCTCAGTTCCCGATCAAAAAACCGCTCCACCGGGAGATCATTCGCCTCCGGAGCACCTTCGTCGTAGTCGTCAATGAAGTCACCACCGACGCCGGTGGTGACTTCGTAGTCGCGCTCGCTTTGGTTGACACTCTCCACGGGGTTCATGCAAACACTGCTTCGTAAACGGTGGGTAACGATTGCGGCGACACGAGTCTCGCCCTAGTTCTCGGCGGCGAGTTTGGCCGTCGTCGCCGGTGCGCTGGATTCGGCGGCGTGTTCGTCGATGACCGCGAAGCGGTAACCGACGTTTCGCACCGTGCCAATGAGCGATTCCATGTCACCCAGTTTGGCCCGTAGGCGCCTGACGTGAACATCGACGGTTCGGGTACCCCCGAAGTAGTCATACCCCCACACTTCGCTAAGAAGCTGTTCCCGGCTAAACACACGGGAAGGGTGGGCGACTAAAAACCGCAGTAATTCGAACTCTTTGAAGGTCAGATCGAGCGCGCGACCGTTGACTTTGGCTTGGTAGGACACCTCGTCGATCACCACTCCCGAGGATTGGATCATTTCCGAGCCGGGTTTTTCGGCTTCTCGGGTCAAAGCCAGTCGAATCCTGGCGTCTACTTCGGCGGGGCCCGCGTGGCTTAAGAGCACATCGTCAAAGCCCCATTCGGAGTTCAGTGCCGCCATACCGCCCTCTGTGACGACGACCATCAACGCTGAGGACATCCCCGTGGTCTGCAGGATTCGACAGAGTGCTTTGGCCTGGGCCAAATCGTGTCGGGCGTCGACGATGACGACTTCGGCACTCGGTGCCCGAACCAGCGAAGCGGGCTCGGCGGGGATGGTCTTCACCCGGTGGGGAAGAAGCGCAATCGAGGGCAACACAGCAGAGGGGTCATCACCGCTTAGCAGCAACACACTGGCCATTGGCTTACCCCCTCCTGGACCCTCGACGATTTCCTGACGGACCCTTTCCTGGCGGACCCTGTGTCTTCCTTTCGGACCCTGTATGGCCACCCGCGCAGTGCGCGCGCCGGCGAACCATCCCTCGAGTGTACCGGGGCTGTCGCTTAGTACCCAGGCGCAGGCGTCTCGTGCGCACTCCTGCCTGGGCAGTGTTCCTCATTACCGTCGGTCGCGGTCGACGCCCTACCGCGTCATGCAATGGCCCGCTGGATGCTCGCGTGTTGGGGTAATTGTCAGCCGGAGCAATAGAATAAAGGGGTGCACAACCTCTTATTCTTGGAACTGTTTTTCCTCGGCCTCCTGGGCCTCGCGGTCTTAGCCATTGGCTGGGTCTCGGGTGTGGTGCTGTTGAACCTTTTTCGGGGGCAGCGCTAAACCGTGGGCTCTTCGCTACTGGGACGACCAGGAGCTGTCGGTGAGACCACCGCCGTCCACTACGGCAATCCTCTAGGCGAGCAGAAAAAGCTCGCCTCGGGCGATGCTGTGGTCGACCTGGGCGACCACGACGTCATCACACTCTCCGGTCCAGACCGTTTGGTCTGGTTGAACTCGATTAGTTCCCAAGATTTCTTGGGTCTCCCGCCCGCCCACACGGTCGAGTCGCTGATTTTGGACCCAAACGGTCACGTCGAGCATCGTTTCTTGGCCGTCGATGACGGCAGTGCGCTGTGGTTGCTGGTGGAACCGGGCACCTCGGAGGCACTCGTCGCCTGGTTGCTGAAAATGCGCTTTCGGATGCAGGTCGAGATTGAGGTCGTGAGCGCGCAGTGGAGCGTGCTGGCCGCGATCGGCCAGCACCCCACTCCGGCGTCGTCACCGATCAATTCAGCGGGGTCGTCACCGGTGCTGTGGCACGATCCGTGGCCGAATATTCAACCGGGTGCCGTGGGCTACGGACCAGAGCCACACCCGGGAGAAGGCCTCTCGCTTGTCTACTGGCTGCACCCCCGCGAGCTGCTCGCACCCGAGTCCTACCCCGAATGGGCGGGCAGTGCGGCCCTCGACGCCCTGTTGGTGCGCTCGGCGAGGCCGACCCTGCACGGGGAAGTCGATGAGAAACTTCTTCCCCACGAGGTCGACTGGATTCGAACGGCCATCCACCTCGAAAAGGGCTGTTACCGGGGTCAAGAGACCGTGGCGAAAGTCCACAACCTGGGCCACCCACCCCGCCGAGTGGTGTTACTACACCTGGACGGCTCTGGTGGGGAATTGCCCGAGCCAGGAAGCGACGTGACCCTCGGCGATAAAAAGGTCGGTCACATCACCCGCGCCGTTCGACACTTCGAATGGGGCCCACTGGCGCTAGCGCTCGTGAAACGGGTGACAGACACCGACGCCGAGCTTCAGGTGGCGGGCCCCGACGGCCCTATCGCCTCGACTCAGGACGTCTTGGTCCCGCAAGACGCCGGTGCGACCAGGCGCGAAGCGATTCGACAAAAGCGCTCCGGCGGTTAGCGCTCCGGGAGTGAACAACGCCCCGGGCCACGCGGCCTCTGCTGCATGACGTTTTGCTGAGTGCTCACTCGCGGCGCGATTAAGCTGGGGGTATGCCTGGGACTCTGATACTTCTTCGACACGGCCAATCCGACTGGAATGAAAAGAACCTTTTCACCGGATGGGTCGATGTGCGATTAAGCGAAAAGGGTCGTGCCGAGGCGACCCGGGCGGGTGAGTTAATCCGGGAGTCAGAG
>NZ_JAVLBO010000032.1:0-10119 GCF_031581085.1 Pontimonas sp. | reverse complement strand
CGGATTGCCGGCAATACCCCACCCCAGCTCGCGCTGGAGGCGATGCTGATTGCGATCAGTGCTCGAGTGCCACTGTCTGAAGCGGCAGCGTAAAGCGCTGGCTACGGCCGGCTTCGGTCGAATAGACCGCCACGGGTTATTGCCGTGTGTCCCAAGCGGTCTCTAGTGTTCCTGTCGCCGTCACACCAGCGTCGCATCGTTCAGGATGTCCCGATCTAACTCTGGGTCAAGCCCTCCATAGGTAACCAGATCGACATCTCTGCCGAGGACTGCCCCGAGCGCCTCCTCGAGATGCAGGAGACCGGACAGGTCTGCATTTTCCGGGGCTTCGACGATGAAGTCCACATCTGAATCTGGTCGGTCTTCTCCGCGAGCCACGGACCCAAATACTCCAAGGCGCCGAAATCCACGGTCTCCTGCCACCTGCCTTAAGACCGCCCCACCCGCTTCAAGCAGATCACTGGGCCGCACGCCTTTCGTGCGCTTTTTGGCCACCTGGTAACTGATGGCGGGTTGGGTGACCCCATAACGTTGTGCGACGGACGCCTGGGAATGACCTTCGGTCAGCATCGCCCGCAAAGCGATGACGCGCGCGATTCGCGCGATTTCAGCATCGCGAACGGCGTGTTCGTAGTGGATTACCAGACTCATAAAATGATTTTATCGCTTCGTTAGTCGCGTTGGGGGGCGTGCTGGAAATCGTGGTGATGAAGGTGCGACGTCTCAGCTAGCGCTTTGCTTCCACACTCGACTGCCCTAAAATTGGCATATGACAACACGTGAAGAGGAACTTCGATCGCTCGCCAAGAAGAGACTGAAGAAGAAGGCTGACTTCAAGAGCTACTTGTTTGTATGGTTCCTGGTGGGTGCATTAGTGAGTGTCATTTGGTTTATTGCCACGCCCGACTCACTGTTCTGGCCAGGGTTTGTCATCGGAGGCATGGGCATTGGCGCTCTCGCATCCTGGTGGGACGCCTACGGTCCTGGCGAGAGCATCACCGAGGCGGACATTGATGCCGAGTTGGAGCGGATGAAGAGGAAGCCCTAAGGGGTTCCTAACACGCTTCTGAGCGTCAGCACGCGACGCCTCGACCTGTTCCTCGAAGTCCAGTGCTGCGAGGACGGCCCCATGGCATCGAGCATGAGGTTTGTAGGCCTTGTAGGCGGAGTCTCTGGCCGGGTCCACCAACAACATAATCAGGTCGTGGCTAGGCGCCCGCGCTGCAACCGTCAGCGCTACCGGATAATTCTGGAGCCACGGCCAACCTAGATTCCGAACATGTTCCGCAAAAAAGACGGAAATACAAGGAAATAGTCGGAAACGTCCCACACCCTCGGTCTCAGTAAAAAACTGGGAAGTCCCTATACTAATAGGCGTTTGCCGCCTTAGCTCAGTTGGTAGAGCGTCTCACTCGTAATGAGAAGGTCGCGGGTTCGATTCCCGCAGGCGGCCCCATCTGAAATTTTGGCAAGGTCAAAACTGCTGAGGCCCTTCTCTCGGGCTTTAGGTCTTTTTCATTCCCCCTTAACGCCAGTTCCGCATCGCTTTCTCTATACCGATCCCTGAGGCGATGCCGGAGGGGCGACGGGTAGGATGAGGCATGGAGTGCCGGGAAGCCTGGTCGGCGTGTGGGGCGTGGATGTGCATGCCGCATCGGTTTTGCCTCAGTGGTGGGACCGAGACCAACCCGACTATGAGGAGAACATGACGCGCTCGAGCTTGATGCCCCGCCCATGTTTTCCGCAGGTGGCGTCGTGACCCTGACGGCCATTCTTTTTTCCACCTTGGCACTCGTCGCGGTCACCATGTTGGCGACGAGAGTTATTGGTCGAAACGCCGGCTGGTTAGCAGCCGCTGTCCTCGCGGCTCTGGCCTTTGCCGTGGGAGTCCGCGTGCCAGAAATACTGGGTGACGATGGCGCTGGTGAGGGCCTCGGTGTGGTGCGAGAGAGCGTGCCGTGGATTCCGAGCCTGGATATCTCGTTGGGGCTGCGTTTAGACGGGTTATCCGCCCTGTTTCTCATTATTGTCTTGGGCATTGGCGCCCTCGTGATGGCCTACTCGGCGCGCTACATGTCTGAGCGAAACGTGCACCCGCACACGGGCTATTTCGCGTGGATGTTGCTGTTTGCTTTTGCGATGACGGGCCTGGTCCTCTCAGACGACCTCATCTTGCTTTTTGTGTTCTGGGAACTCACCACCCTGTGTTCATTTTTTCTCATCAACCGCTCGGGGGAGCGGGCTGGGGCACCCGCGGTGCGCACACTGTTGGTCACCGCAATGGGTGGGCTGTCCCTCCTGTTTGCCGTGGTCTTGATTGTGGTGCAAACCGGCACCACGGTGGTGAGTGAAGCCCTCAGCAGTGCTGTCTGGTCAGAAGACCCGGGCTTTAGTGCGGCGATTGCGGTGTTGGTGGCCCTGGCTGCGATGACGAAATCGGCGCAGTTTCCGTTCCACATGTGGTTGCCAGACGCCATGGTGGCTCCGACGCCTGTCAGTGCCTACCTCCATGCGGCAGCCATGGTCAAAGCCGGAATCTATCTTCTGATGCTGTTTTCTCCCGCCCTCGGTGGCAACTTGGTGTGGCAGTCCATTCTCATTGCTGCCGGGCTCACCACGGCGGTGATGGGCGCCCTGTTCGCTATGCGATCTTTCGACTTGAAAGAAATCATGGCGAACTCGACCATCAGTCAGTTGGGCCTGATTGTCGCGCTCATAGGTATCGGCACACCTGCGGCCTTGGCTACTGCCGCGCTTTATACCCTGGCCCACGCGCTCTTTAAAGCCTCATTGTTTATGGTCGTGGGAATTGTTGACCGACAGGCGGGTACCCGAGATATCCGGTTGTTGCGCGGTCTCTGGCGGCGCATGCCCGTCACTTTCGCCACCACGCTGTTGGCCGGGCTATCGATGGCCGGAGTGTTCCCCATGCTCGGGTTTATTTCCAAGGAGTACCTGCTCGGTCAGATGTTGGATGCGGGTGGCTCCTTGTGGGTCGGGGTAGTGCTGGCCGCTATTGCGGTGTTCGCTTCGGCGACAACTTTTGCCTACACGGGCCGCATCCTCTTCGGAGCGTTTTCCAACTACCGGGGAACCACCCGCCCTCTTGAAGTCGAAGAGGGCCAAGAACCGCGCGAAGATGCTCGTGAAGCGAAACCGTTGTTTGTTCTCTCCGCGCTCATCCCCGCACTGATCGGTCTGATCCTGGGCCCCGCAATTGCCGTGTTGTACCCGCTGGTGGGGGCAGCCGGCAGCGCCGCCTCAGGCGAATCCTACGGTGCGAGCTTTGCCCTGTTTGGCGGATTCACCACCGAGCTCGCGCTGTCGCTGACCATCATTGGCGTGGGCACTCTTGCGATCACTCAGCGGCGGCGGCTAGATGTTTTCTTTGAGCGTCGAATCCTTAGTTTTAAGGCCATCGACGTGGTTGAAGCGATTCGCACCGGAGCGATCTCACTGGGACTGAGGGTGGGTAATGCCACCCGCACCGATGTCCCCACGCAGCACTTGGGTGCCCCATGGATCATTGTGGGTGTCGTCACCGCGGTGGCCCTCGTGACCATCCCCTCGGTGGGAAACCTCGTGCCCTCAGCGGAGCCGTGGAGTGACGTGGTCTGGTTGGGACTCCTGGTGGCCACCGTGATTCCCGCGGTCCTCACCCGGTCTCGTCTGATCGCGCTGGTGTTGGTGGGTAGTGCAGGCTTTGTCGTCGCACTGTGGTTCTTCGCCCTAGGCGCTGTCGATGTGGGCCTCACCCAATTGCTGGTGGAGTTACTCACCGTGGTGGCCCTGGTGCTGATTTTGCGCAGGCTTCCTGCCGTGTTCCATGCGGTGGCCCGCTCACGCCAGGTGGTCACTGCGGTCATTGCCCTAGGGGTCGGAGTGGTGACCACTGTGGTGACCCTCTGGTTTACCGGCCGCCGCGACATGTCCCCGGTCGGACAGTATTTTCTCGACGAGGCGTATCAGGACACCGGTGGCACCAACGTGGTCAACACCATTTTGGTCGACTACCGTGCTCTCGACACGTTCGGTGAACTGACCGTCATCGCGGTGGCGGGAATTGTGTTGATCGGGATTCTTCGCTCCCGCCCGATGATCGCTGAGCGCACCTCCGATGTGGCGGTGTGGGCCAGCTCGGCTCTCGCGCGCACCACGGATAACACCCTGCCGGTGCGAATGCTCGCGCGCTGGGCTGCCCCGTTCATCATCCTGTTGTCGTTTCACCTGTTTTGGCGGGGTCACTACGAGGCCGGTGGCGGTTTCATCGCGGCGCTGGTGGGGGCCACCGGTTTTGGGCTTGCCTATTTGGGCGCGCGGGCGGACCGTGGGGCTCCGGTGGCCTGGCCCTATCGGGGGCTTTTGTCCGCCGGGGTCATCGTGGCTGTCCTCAGTGGAGTGTGGGGATACGCGGTGGGTTCATTCCTGAAGCCGGTGCGCTTCGATATTCCCCTGCCGTGGGGCGGTGAGTATGGCTTCACCAGTGCCATGGTCTTTGACCTGGGGGTGTACCTGGCCGTATTGGCCATCATCATTGCGGTGATTAACGAACTGGGTGGTGTGCGCGAGAGCGACATCGAGCCCAGCAGCCAGGCCGGACCGGTCCTGATCGCGGGTCCCGTTCCCACTGCGCGTGAGATAGCGCCGCGTGAAAAGGAGCATGCCGGTGCCGGTCGGACCGGCACGGATGAACCGCCGACACAGGCTGCTGACCACCCCACGACGGGAGGTCGCTCATGAGTCTGGCGCTCAGTATTGGACTATTGGCGGCGGCCGGAGTCTTCCTGGTCTTACAGCGCGGGATGATTCGCATCATCTTGGGCTTTGTCCTGCTCACCCACGCGGTCAACCTCCTCATCATTGCGGCAGGCGGAGTCGCGAGGCGAGACGCACCCTTTAGTGACGGTGACACGTCAATGGCGGCCGACCCCCTGCCGCAAGCTTTTGTGTTGACCGCCATTGTGATTGCCTTTGCGATCACCGTGGTGCTTGCAACCTTCGCCGTGGTGGGTCGGGGCGACGATGACACTGAGGCTGACCCCACCCAATCGGACGGGGAAGGCAGCACACAAGGCACCGCCAAAGATTCCGCCAAAGACTCCGCCAAAGACTCCGCCACCGGAACCTCAAACGGCACCGCGAAAAGCACCTCAAAACACGGGGACGGTGATCTCGGGTGATCGACATGGTGGAACTGCTGTTGCCACTCTTTGTGGGTGCGCCTCTTCTACTCGGTGGGGTGTTGTTTGTCGTGCCGCGCAATCACCCCTTGCAACCCATTGTGGGGATGGGGTCACTGCTGGCGGTGCTGGCTGGTGCCATCACCGTGTTGGTGGTGACCTCCGGGGGGACCGTGGTGGCCCATCAGATTGCCCTGTGGCCGGAGGGCATCGCCATCGCCTTTGTGGCCGATACTTTCGCTGCGCTGATGTTGACAGCGGCCGCCCTCGTCTCAGTGGTGAGTTTTCAGTACATGATCGTCAGTGGCGAGAGCCGCAGCCCCTCCATCCCGGGACTGGTGCTGATTCTGATCGGCGGGGTCGCCGGGGCGCTGCTGACTGCGGACCTGTTTAACCTTTTCGTGTTTATCGAAGTGATGTTGCTTCCCTCCTACGGTCTGCTCATTTTCCTGAGCCGCCGGGGCAACATGGCCGCTTCGAGGCTGTACGTCGTGGTGAACCTCCTCGCCTCGACACTGTTTTTGGCCGGTGTGGGTTTGATGTACGCACTCCAGGGCACAGTGAATCTGGCGGCGTTGGCCGGTGCCGGAGTGGACCCGGCGACGGCAATCGCCACCGCCGTGATCTTGGCCGCCCTCGGCGTGAAAGCGGCAGTCTTTCCCGTGCACGGTTGGCTGACCCGGGCGTATGCCTCCGCATCTCCGGCCGTCGCCGCGCTGTTTTCTGGCCTCCACACCAAAGTCGCCGTCTACGTGGTTTACCGCATTAGTGCGGTCATCTTCGAAGGCGAGAGCGCCTGGATGGCAGCGATTGTGGTGCTCGCTTCAGTGACTCTCGTGGTGGGGGCCTTTGCAGCCTTGGGCGAGCGCGATATTCGATCCCTGCTGCTGTTTCAAATGGTGAGCGGTATTGGGTTCATTCTGGTGGGCGTCGGGCTGTTCACCCCGTTGGGGCTCACCGCCGGCATCGCCTATATGGTCCACCACATGGTGGTCATGGGCTCGCTGTTACTCGCCGCCAGCGCCATCGAACACACCTACGGCTCTGGCCGGCTCGATAAAGTCTCGGGGCTTCGTATCCGTGAGCATCTCGTGACGGGCGTGTTTGTGATTGGGGCACTGTCGCTGGCGGGTTTGCCGCCCTTTTCGGGGTTTGTGGCGAAATACGTGTTGGTGTTGGCCAGTGCTGATGCCGGTGAAGTCGTCGTCGCCGGACTGCTCGTTGTCGTGAGCCTTTTTGTGCTGATGGCGATGATGAAGATCTGGGCGGAAATGTTTAACGGTAAACGCCACGCCGACGTGGAAACGCTGGCCGCCCGGGAGCGCATTCGCACCCGAAGGGGCCTCTACGACTCTGATGCCGTCGATGAGGACGAAGTGGCCGAAGAAGCCGCCCACGCGGTCGAACACACCGAAGCGCCTCGGGGAATCCTCGGCGCCGATGACGATCCACACGACCACCGCGGCACCCGGGTGCGCACGTCTCTCATTCTCCCGGCGCTGATCCTGGCGGGAATCTCCGTCGCACTGGGCCTAGGCGGCGAATTTCTGCTGCACTGGGCTGAGCAGGCCAGTCATGGCCTGCTCGACACCGGCGATTACGTGAGGGCGGTGTTGGGACAATGAGCCGTTCACCACACGCTTCCCCCTGGAGTCTGCCGCTGCGGCTGCTCGGCTTCCTCGGCTGGTTTATTGGCCAGTTTGTGCTGACCAGTCTTCACGTCGTTGCACTGATTGTGACCCCGGGGAAAGTGCCAGAGCCGGGGATCGTGAAGCTGTCGATGGATGAGCTGAGCGATACGGAAGTGACACTATTGCTGGCACTGATCACCATCACCCCGGACACCCTGGTCATCGCCGTCGACCGGGAAGAAGGCAGCATGTTTGTACACGGAATGTTTGTGGCCGGAGACCCGGAGGGTTTTCGTGCATCGCTTCGTGCGACACACGACCGACTACTGTTTGGTCTTCGCGCCCGTCCCAGTCGTAGCCTCGCACAGGGAGGTGTCGCATGATTCCCGACATCGTGGTGGTAGTAGTACTGGGGCTTTTGGCGCTGTCCATCGTCTTTGCCGTGGTGCGAGCGTGGCGGGGCCCCACCGCCGGTAACTCGGCGGTGGCGGGTGATCTGATTTTCTTCGCCTTTATTGGCGCCGTTGCGGTGATCGGTGTGTGGTTAACCATCGATGCGGTAATGGACGTCATTCTCATTGCGGCCCTGCTCGGCTTCCTCTCGGTGTTGTCCTTGGCGCGCTTGATCCAGGGGAGCAAACGGTGAGTGGGGACATGGTGACCACCGTGGTGGGCAGCGCGCTGTTGATTCTGGGTGCTGCGATTATTGCCAGTGCGGCGGTGGGCCTGTTGAAGCTACCCGATGTCTACACCCGCACTAGCGCCATTGGCACCGCGGCCGGTTTAGGGGTGTCGCTGATGATCGTGGGGGTGGTGGTGCTCGATTTCAGCACGCTGAACCTCATCAAGGGCATCTTTGCGATCATCGCCCAACTGCTCACCAGCGCGATCGGCAGTTTCGTGCTCGCCCGTGCCAGCTACATGAGTGGCAGTAAGCCGGTCGACACGACGGTGCCCGACGAGCTCGCCGAGCAGGCCACCGCAGAGGGTTCGAAATCGCCTTGAGGCGAAGCGCTCCGTGCGCCGAGGGCGCCGATCGCCGCAGGCCTCGACGGGCACAGTCGACACCCATCAGGTGACCAGCGCGTGCCCAGTACTCGAGGCGTTACGCGACGAGCTGGGTGGCCCCTGACCGGTGCCCCTTGTGGCGGGGACACCGTGTGCCGTGTCGGACCATGCAGGTTTACGCCGGTGAGTGTTGCTCGAGAAACTCGAGTACGGCGCTCTCATCGACTCCGGGAGTGGGTCCTTTCGGCATGGCGGCGATCAATGCCGTGTTCATTTCAGATTGAGGGCGGGCGTTGTCCTTCCACTTAGTGGCCAGTTCGGCGGGAGGAACCCGGCAGCAGGAGTCGTCCGGGCAGGTCGACATTCCCCGACGATTGGTCTCTCGTCCGCGAAACCATTTGACGTGATCGAAGGGCGTGCCCACGGAGATAGAGAAATCCCCACGGCTGGTGGATTCAATTTTTGAGGTGCACCAGTACGTGCCGTTTGGTTTATCCGAATACTGGTGGAAGGGCGTGAGGCGGTCGTCTTGTTTGAACACTTGGCGGGCACTCCACTTTTTACACACGCTTTGGCCCTCCACTGCGCCGAGCGGGTCGGCCGGGAAGAGTACGCCGTCATTTTCGTAGGCCTTGTAGAGGGTGCCGGCCGCGCTGGTTTTCAAAAAGTGCACGGGAATTCCGAGGTGTTCGGTCGCGAGGTTCGTGAAGCGGTGGGCGGCCGTTTCGTAAGTCACCGCGTAGTGGTCTCGGAGGTCTTCGACGGCGAGTTCTCGCTTCTTCTTCGCCTCGGTCAGAAAGGTGACGGCGGATTTTTCGTCGATGAGTAGCGCGCTGGCGAGGTAGTTGATTTCCACCCGCTGGTGCAGGAAGTCGCGGTAGGTCGTAATTGGCGGCAGCCCCAACGCGTGGGCGGAGAGTGCTTGGAGGAGCACGATTCGCGGATCGCTCTGGGTGGTGCGCGGGAGATAAATGCGCATGTGTCGGGAATCGGTGACGCTGCGCGTCGCCGGCGGCAGGTCGGGCACGTAGTGGAGGCTGAAGCCCAAGTGCGAGGCCAAATCTGAGGCGAGACGCTGCGAGAGTGGTCCCGAGCTGTGGCCGATGGCGGCGTGCAGGCTGTGGGCCAACTCTTCTAGTTCGGCAAAGTAATTGTGGCGCTCGCGCATTTGGTAGCGAAGGTCGGTGTTGGCCCTTCTGGCTTCCTCCGGGGTCGCGGCGCGGTTTTGGTGTTCCTTTTCCCATTCACCGTAGAGACCGACGAGGGCGGCGAGCACGTCGTCGGGGACACTTTTGCGCATCGAAAACTGTGGCAGCCCGGTCTGCTGGTAGAGGTGGCTGCGCACCGCCCGTTCCCATTCAATCTCCAGGCCCTCGCGCCCTGTGGGGGTCTGCGGGGTGAGCAATTCGTTGAGCGAGGTGTCCAACGCGGCGGCGATGGTGGTGAGCTCGACGAGCTTCGGGTCTTTCTTGCCATTTTCGATTCCGGAGAGGTAACTCGTGGCTCGCCCGATTGTGTCCGCCAGCTGGGCCAACGTGAGGCCCTGTTCGAGACGTTTCAGCCGGATGGTTTTTCCGACCACGAGCGAATCAATCGGCTCATCAGAGATAAAGGACATCGATAACCCCCTGAATTTCTTATTCGAGAAATATAGCCGGATTTCTTTGCTGCCACCAGAACTTTTTCTCTTCAGTGGGGAAAAGATGGGTTCCACAGCACATATTTTCAAGGAGCACACGATGACACAGATCGGAACACCGACCGAAACGGCCGCGGACCTCGAATCCCAGTGGGCGAGCAATCCACGCTGGAGCGGCATCCGCCGCGACTACACCGCCGACGACGTGATTGCCCTGCGCGGGCCCGTCCAAGAAGAGCACACCCTTGCGAGGCGAGGTGCCGACAGGCTGTGGGAGCTCATTCAGCAAAACGAGGACCCCCGCGAGTGGATTAGTGCACTGGGAGCCCTCACCGGCAACCAAGCGGTCCAGCAGGTACGAGCGGGATTAAAGGCGATCTACCTCTCGGGTTGGCAGGTCGCCGGAGACGCCAACCTCTCCGGCCAGACCTACCCCGACCAGAGCCTCTACCCGGCAAATTCCGTCCCGGCCGTGGTGCGCCGGATCAACAACGCCCTGATGCGCGCCGGACAAATCGAATTCACCGAGGAGTCGACCACCCGCGACTGGATGGTGCCCATCGTCGCCGACGCGGAAGCCGGTTTCGGTGGACCACTCAATGCGTATGAGCTGATGACCCAAATGATTGGGGCCGGTGCCGCCGGCGTGCACTGGGAGGAC
>NZ_JAVLBO010000031.1:0-10617 GCF_031581085.1 Pontimonas sp. | reverse complement strand
CTGTGCGACTCCGGTTGCGGCGTTTCGAATCGGTGGCCTACCCGACATTGTTGAGGATGGAGTGACCGGAAAACTGGCCGAACCGTTCGATACCGACGCTCTCGCCGAGGCGATGTTTTTCATCGTCTCCGATCGTGAGCGTCAGACCACCATGGGCGAGCAGGCGCGCACACGCGCACAAACGCTGTGGGCCCCGGAGAGTATTGCCGCTCAATACCTCGATGTTCTCGAGGAGGCGATGGGTCGCGCGAAGCGCTAAGTGCCCTGGCCAGGCCTAGGTGCCCTGGCCGATCAGTTCCAAATTACTGGCGCCATCGACTCGCCAGCCCTCATCGGTTTCTTGCAGGACGTAGCGAATGGCGAAGACGTCGATACCGTCTTGGTCAAAACGCGCATCCATTGTGCCCAGACCACGATTCGAATCAGACAGGCAGTCACCAAAGCGCAGTTCGGCTTGGTCAATAAGCGGACCGTAGCTGCTGGCGATCAGCTGGGTGAAAGCATCCAGGGTCACCGCCGATTGAAAAGACGGCGAGGCATAGGAATACGCCCGTTCGAAATCGCCGTCGGCAAAGGCTGAGGTCTGGGCAACGATCGTGCCCTCCATCCCACCGCGCTCACCAGCATCACACTCGGTGAGCACGGGCCCCTCGTCAACATCTCCCTCCGCATCGCCCTCCGCGACATCACCGTCCTCGCCACCCGAGTCACCTGGAGGTGTGGGCTGGGAGGGAGCGGAGGGCCCGTCCTCGGCCCGGGACTCTTCGGGCGAGGGCGTCATCTGTGTGGTGCAGCCAGCCAACAGCACAACCAGGGCCACCGGAGCGATGGCCCTGCCGCCAAAGCGAAAAGTCATCCCCACACTGTGGCCGTCGCACCTGCGTGAATGCTGACTGGCACTGCGCACCAAGTGTTCGTGTGAGTCAGACCTCGCAGTAGTGGAGGCCCGTCTGGCGCCGCCGTGAACACCCCGAGTGGGGTCGGCGTCCTAGGCTTAAGCCGTGTCTAATGCGAATAACTCCTCACAGGGTGCACCGATTCGCATTCGACTGCTCTCCCAGCGCGGGCCCTTCGATGAAGAGGCACTGAAGAAGAGGATGCCTGGTGGTTCCCTGGAACACGACGATGTCGTATTCGATGTGGCCGGTGAGAGCCCCGCGGATGTGGTCTTTGTTCAAAACTATTTACGCTACGACCGGAAGATCTCGGCGAAGCAGGGATATATCTGGAAGTGGAACAACGAGCCCATCGTGCGAAAGGCCATCGAGAAGGGCTTTGACCGCGTTTACACCCACCTGGACCTGCCGGGCGCCCCAGAGGCCCACACCGCGCCCCCAGTATTGGACTGGTGGGTGGGTAAAACATTCGACGAGTTAGACCAAATGGAGCCACCTCCAAAGACCGGGAATCTCTCGGCGATTGCCAGTACGAAGGTTGACATTCCGGGGCACGTGGCACGCCACCAATTCATTTCCCGCCTAGAGGCCCAGTTTCCAGACATCGACATCTTTGGTCACGGCCGCGCGCGCACGCTGGAGGATAAGTGGGACGGGATTGCCCCCTACCGCTACTCGATCGCCATTGAGAACACCGCCAAAGACGACTACTGGACGGAAAAAATAGCGGATTGTTTCTTGAGCTACACCGTTCCGCTTTATTTCGGTGCCACCAATATTTCCGACTACTTCCCCGAAGACAGCTACATCTGGCTCCCGATCGACGATCCAGATCGAGCCATCGAGGTCGTTCGACACACCCTCCAGTCAGACAACTGGTCCGATCGTGTGGACGCGCTGCGGGAGGCGAGACAGCGCATCCTGCACCGCTACTCGCTCTATGCCCAACTATCCTCCCGGGTGCGGGCTGAAGCCGAAAAGATTCGATTAGCACCCCGCCAGGAGCGACTCGTTCACGGACGACGGACGAAACCGGGTGGCTGGATTCGCGGACTAGGCCTCGCGGGGAACATTCGTGCCCGAGTGGAGCGACGGCGCCAACGCAAACAGCGAGTGACCACCTAACACCGGGCCCGCCAGGCTGTCAGACCAGGACTGACCACCCTGGTGTTCACACTCTCGTCTGTATAGAGCTGGAGGGATCACCGTGTTGTGGGAGCGGGTTCTGCCGGGGCCGGGGCTGGTGCTGCGGCGGGGAAAAGTGTCCCCGCGCGCCACTGGCCAATCGTTTTCAAAGCGAGCACAGTGACGATGGCCAAGAGGGCAACCCAGAACACGATGGCCACGACGCCGAGTCCCGCAAACTCGTGGTGTCGTCCCACCTCGAGGCTCAATGAGGCGAAGGCGGCCGTGGGGAAGCCAAATCCCCAGTAGCCAAGATGAAAGCGCGCCTCGTGTCGTTTTCCCCAGATGACGATGAGGGCGAAGACCGCCCACCACGCCGCAAAGCCCCAAATGGCGGCTGCTAACCAGTAGGCGACGGTGATGAGGACCTCATCACCCAGCATTCTGGTGCTGGTGACAATCCCGAGGCCTCCCGCGCCAAGCGGTGCCAACCACGCCCACCAACTGGGCAGGGCGTGGGCGGCGGGTGGCTCCAGCATCAACAGCCGCCCACCGATAATCGCCGCCAATAACAGAAACAATCCGAATCCGATTCCCCACGCGGAGACGGCCAACCAGACCGCCCAGCTGGCGGGTTCACCCCCTGCTATCGAGGTCAGCCGCAGGGTAATACTCGGCACCAAGACCAGGGGGACCACGGGGACAAACCATCCCGCGGTGATGGTCTGTGCGGGAATATCGGGCCTACCGATGACGTGACTAAAAAACGCAAAACCACTCAGTGCCGTGCCTAAGAGCCCCAAGCCCCCGACGGTTATTCCCACAAATAGTGCGATGGTGCCGGGGATGTAGCCGGCGAAGCCGGCTTGTGAGGTCGCTAGTGCGGAAATGAGAAGGGAGGCGGGCCAGGCGGCGGTTTGTGCTCCTTGGCCGGGGTTAAACAAGTCGGCCAGGAAATTCTCGCGGTACCGGATCATCTTGGTCAGGTAGAGCGCAGTGAGGGTGATCACGATGACCCAGGACAGTGCGAGAAACACGAGGCCTGCCCCGGCGTCGATGTCCGATCCGGGGAGGGGTCCAAGCAGTGACACCATCGCCAGACCGCTCACGGTCATCGCCATGGCACCCCATGCGGGTGAGAGGGTTTGAATTCGACTGGGTGCTGTGTTGTTATTCACACCATCAGCCTAATACCCCCGGGGGTATTTTTCCAGTACCTAAGACCGGGCCGCCACCGTGACCTTCTTGGGGCCCTGGCGCTTGTGATGGCCCAAGCGGCTGATCACGATAAACAACGGAATGAGGACAATGGACAAGAGGTTGTCGATTGACCAGTCCACGTCGCCGCTGGAGACCAACGGCGCCTCCGCGGGAAGCGCTCCGCCTTCGTAGCCGACCACGAGTGCCGCAAAAAGATTGTTGGCCGCGTGAGCCCCGATTGCGATCTCTAGCGACCGATCGCGGATGGTCACCCAGGCCAGGGCGAAGCCCACCATGCCGTATCCAAACATCGCGGGTAACAGCGCCCCCACCGCTTCCGGATTCGCGAGATGGGGTAGAGCGAAAAGCAACCCGCTTGCCACAGAGAGCAACCAAATACTGCTGTAGCGCTGGCTAAGGCCCTGGATGAGCCAACCGCGGAAGAACACTTCTTCCGCGGTGGTCTGCACGGGAAGTAGCAGCAAAGCGATTACGGCGTAGGGCAAGAAAGACTGCCAGTCAAAGCTGGTCTGGAACTGCTCCGGCGAGAGCACGACGGCCACAATCGCGGGGCCCGCCATGACCAGAACCCAGGTCAGGGCGCCCCAACCAACCCGCCACATTTTAAACGGCACACCCGAGGCGAAGAGTCGGCGGAGCTTGACCCCCAGGATGAAGCGGTAGGCGACTAAAACACCCACCAACAGGGGGATAAAACTCACGAGGGCGAAGAGTAAAAATCCCCACGAGGGAAACGAGGTGAACATGTCGCCCTCAACGAAGAAACCCTCGAGGTCCACACCGGTCCACGGCAGAATCACCACACTGAGAACACTGCCGCCAATGAACCAGAAAGCGAGAATCACCAGAGTGCCCACCCACCACCGCCAACGCGGCCGTCGACTCGGTGTGGTGAAGCGGTCTTTTAAGGGAAGGGGCACGACATTATTCTGCCCGGTCGGTCTGACAAATTCGCTTGAATGGTCGATGTCACACGGCTGCCATAAAGATGGGCCAGAATAGGGCAGTTGCTAACGCACGAAAGAGGATGTGGACACCCTGGGCGATATCCGAGATGACACCCGAGCGGGGTTTCGAACAATTTACGGAAAAGACCCGCACGGCCTGTGGTCGGCACCCGGTGTGATGCGCCTCATTGGCGATCACACCGAATACGCCGACGGCCACACCCTGTGCTGCGCGCTCGACGTGCGCACCGTGGTGGCCCTCGGTGTTCGAGAAGACCGCACCATTCGGGTAGCCAGTGTCGACCAAGACGAAATTGCCGAAATCTCCCTAGACGACCTGGATTCAGAAGCCCTGGAGGGGTGGCCGCAGTATCCGCTTGGCACCGCGTGGGCCATGGGTCAGTTTGGCGCCGATCTGCAGGCCATGCCCGGTGTCGACCTCTACATCGACTCCGATGTGCCGGTCGGGTTGCGGATGGGCTCGTCTGTCGCACTCACCGTCGCGGTCGCCCTCGCCCTGCGAGATGCCTGGCAGGTCGATGCCGACCTCGGCCAACTCGCGCGAATCTGCAACCTCTCCGAATCTCTTGCCGCGGGTGAAGATGTCGGCTTAGGCCCAATCCTTGCCTCCCTCGCCGGCACTGCCGACCAGGGAGTACTCGTCGATGGCCGCAGCAAAGACTTTGAAAATGTGGCACTCGGCCTAGAAGCCCACGACCACACCGTGGTGCTCGTGCACACCCACGCGGAACCCCGTGCGCTACCACCGCTCGCCGAGCGCCTCCAAGCCCTCGAGCACATCGCGGACGCGCTCGATGTGCCCTCGCTTCGAGAAGCCCAGGTGGCCGACATGACAACGCTCACCGGTAAGAAGGGCCTTGATGCTGGCGAGCTCGCATTGGCCACCCACGCCGTGAGAGAAAATGCCCGCGTCTTAGAAGTGGTTCGCACACTTCGAGAGGAGGGCCCGGAAGCAATCGGTCACATCTTCGCCGCCTCGCACCAGTCATTGGCCGACGCTTTTGGCTCCCACACCCTCGATGTCGACCTCGCCGTCAGTATTGCCCTCGATCACGGCGCCAGTGCCGCACGGCTTCTCGGCCACCGCACCTCCGGATCCGTTGTGGCCCTGGTCCCACAGGATGCCCTCAGTCGCATCTCCCAAGCACTCGATACGGGCTTTAGTGAACACGGCCTCGCCACACCCGATGTCGTGGTGGTAAACCCGAGCGATCACGCCACCAGGCACTAAGCCTGCGGGGCAGCTCTCACCACGAAGGCAGCTCTCACCCCGAGGGGCCAGGCGGTCAACATCCCGGGAGGTATCGCTCCCGCTAGAGGTGAAGGACTGTGGCGGTGCGAGTGGTGTCGGCCACGAGGGGGCTTTGTTCACCCGCTGACGAGTCTTCACCAAAGGCCGGGATCATGCTTTTGATCTGTGGCGTCCAGGCGTCGATGCGGTCTGGAAAACAGGTGGTCAACACGTCGAGCATGATCGCTGTCGCCGTCGACGCACCCGGTGATGCTCCAAGGAGTCCCGCGATCGACCCGTCGGCGCTGGAGACGACCTCGGTGCCAAACTGCAGCACACCACCCTTTTTCTTATCCGGTTTGATGATCTGCACCCGCTGTCCGGCCACCTCGGGAGCCCAATCTTCGGGGTTCGCCTCGGGATAAAACCGATACAGCGCCTCCAGGCGTTTCTGCGTGGAGGCAAAGACCTCTCCGATGAGGTACTTCAGGAGCCCGAAATTGCCCAGTGCCACCGCCAACATGGGGACGATGTTGTGCCAGCGGAGCGAACCAAAGAGGTCAAACCACGAACCGTTTTTCAAAAACTTTGGGGTAAAGCCGGCGTAGGGGCCAAAGAGCAGGCTCTTCTGGCCCTCGACAATGCGCACATCCAGGTGTGGCACGGACATCGGCGGTGCCCCCACTTCGGCGAGCCCGTAGACCTTGGCCTCGTGTTGCTCCACCACTTCCGGGTTGTCACACTTCAACCATTCGCCACTGACGGGAAAGCCGCCGTAGCCGCGGATTTCTCGGATACCCGAGCGCTGCAGCAGCGGCAGAGCCGCCCCACCCGCACCGACGAAGACAAAATCAGCCTCGATAAAACGCGGGGTGTGGCCCAATTCGTCGCGGAGGGTGAGCTCCCAGCCCCCCGCGGAGGTCTTCTTCACGTCGGTCACTCGCGTGTTGAACATGAATTCTGTGCCACTGGCTGCCAGGTCACTGGCGAGCCGGTCGGAGAGGACCCCAAAATCGACGTCTGATCCGCCCACCACCCGGGTGGCGGCCACGGGCTCGCCCTTTAGCCGACCATCGATCAGGAGCGGAGCCCACTGCGCAATTTCGTAGGGGTCTTCGCTGTATTCCATTCCCGCAAAGAGGGGGTGGTCTTTGAGTGCGTCGAACCGGGTTTTCAAAAACTGAATGTTTTCTTCACCGAACACCACGGACATGTGCGGGCTTTGTCGAATAAACACCGATGGGTCGGGGATGCGACCCGATTCGACCAACCAGGACCAAAACTGTCTGGAGAGTTGGAACTGTTCGTTAATCGCGATGGCTTTATCGATGGTGACCGAACCGTCTGGCTGTTGCGGGGTGTAGTTCAACTCACACAGGGCCGCGTGGCCGGTCCCGGCGTTATTCCAGCCGTGGCTGGATTCCATTGCCACATCGGGCATTTTTTCGACAATGACGATGCGCCAGGAAGGCTCCAACTGGTTGATCAGTGTCGCCAGGGTGGTCGACATGATGCCGGCACCCACCAACACCACATCTGCTTTGTTCTCCACGCCCCCATTCTAGGAGGCACTACCTGGTCGGCCACTACGCTGTGGTTGTGACCGACCACCTCAACACTCCGCCCGTTATCGCCCTGTTGAGTGTGGGCATCATCGGCGGCCTCCTCGCCGGATTTTTTGGTGTCGGTGGCGGAATTGTGATGGTCCCGCTGCTTCTGGTGTGGGCCAAAATGGACCAGCGCCGAGCCCAAGCGACGTCGCTGCTGGCCATCGCACCCGCCGCGCTCGTGGGGACCGCGAGCTACGCGGTAGGCGGGGTGTTCCCCATCCTTCCCGCGGTGGTGGTCGCCTTGGGCGCCCTCGCCGGAGCCCAAGGCGGAGCGTGGCTGCTTCGGAAAATGAGCTTGGGCTGGTTGGAGTGGACGTTTTTAGTCTTTGTCGCCTCGATTGCGACCGTGGTGGTCTTCACTGTTCCCAACCGCGGCGTGAGCCTCGAGCTCGACGTGACGACCGCGGCCGGCTTGGCCGCGATCGGCCTGGTGATGGGCATTGCCGCAGGGCTTTTTGGGATTGGTGGGGGCATTATCGCCATTCCCGCGCTGATGATCTTTTTCGGTGTGGGGGATTTGGAAGCAAAAGCGGTGTCCCTGATCGCGATGGCTCCAGCCGCACTCTCGGGCAGTTTTTCCCACCTGAAACACCGGGTGGCCACGCTGCGCGATGGCTTATGGGTGGCACTGGCCGCGTTTATTGCCACACCGCTCGGATCGCTGGGAGCCTTCGTTATTCCGGAGGCTTACGCCAACATCATCTTTGGTGGTTTTGGTCTACTCATTGCCACCACCCTGCTCATTCGAGCAATTCGTCGGCGCAAAAACCCTTAGGCTCTACTGCCTGGCCGCGAGAATTTCCGCGATCTGCACGGCGTTCAAGGCCGCACCCTTTCTGAGGTTGTCACCGCTGACAAATAACGCCAAGCCGCGGCCGTCTGGCACTCCCTCATCGGATCGAATACGACCCACCAAGCTGGGGTCCACCCCCGCGGCTTTAAGCGGTGTCGGCACCGCCTCCAACTGCACACCGGGGGCGTGGGAGAGAACTTCGGTAGCGCGCTCCGGGGAGAGTGGCCGATCAAACTCGGCGTTTATTTGTAACGAGTGGCCGGTAAAGACCGGCACCCGCACACAGGTGCCGCTGACCAAAAGCTCCGGGATATCGAGGATTTTTCTCGACTCAAACCGGAGCTTTTGCTCCTCGTCGGTCTCATCCAACCCGTCATCAACGAGACCGCCGGCATACGGCAAGACGTTAAACGCGATGGGTTCGCTAAAGACCTGTGGATCACTCCAGTCCACCGCATCACCCGAATAGGTGAGGCCTTCTAAGTCTCCCGATACAGCCTGCTGTGCCATCCCGGCAAGCTCCTGCACCCCAGAGAGCCCCGCACCGGAGACGGCCTGGTAGGTCGACACGATGAGCCGGCGAAGCCCGGCCTCATCGTGGAGGACCTTCAGCACCGGCATGGCGGCCATCGTGGTGCAGTTGGGGTTGGCCACAATACCCAGGGGGATGTCCTCTAGATGGTGGGGGTTTACTTCAGAGACCACCAGTGGCACCTGGGGGTCTTTTCGCCAGGCACTGGAGTTATCCACCACGGTGACACCGGCTTTCGCAAAACGCGGAGCGTGAGCCCTCGAGGTGGTCGCCCCGGCACTAAAGATCGCGAGGTCAAGACCCGTAGGGTCTGCCCCTTCGAGGTCTTCGACGACCACGGTGTGCCCTGCCACCGTGAGGCTCGCACCGGCAGAGCGCGCAGAGGCAAATAGCCGGAGGGAGCTGATCGGGAAGTCTCTCTCGGCCAGTAGAGTCCGGACGACCTGGCCGACCTGGCCGGTCGCGCCGACCACACCGAGTGCGACCATTAGCGCCCCGTCCCGGCGTGAACGGTGGCATCATCGTCGGCGTCTAAACCAAAAGCTTCGTGTACGACGCGGACCGCTTCCGGCAAGATTTCTGCGCGGGTCACCACGGAGATTCGAATCTCACTGGTGGAAATCATTTCCATGTTGATCCCCGCATCACTTAGTGCCCGAAAGAGCTGCGCCGAGACACCCGCGTTAGTGCGCATTCCCGCGCCCACAACGGAGAGTTTTCCAATTCCGTCGTCGTAAATGAGGGAATCGAAACCCGCTTCGGACTGCTTTTCCCGGAGGGCGTGCATCGCACGCTCTCCGTCTGCTTTGGGCAGGGTGAAGGAAATGTCGGTGTAGCCGCTTTGTTGGACCGAGATGTTCTGCACAATCATGTCGATGTTTGCGCCCACATCGGCGACGATGGTGAAAATATCCGCCGCCTTACCGGGCACGTCTGGCACACCCGCGACCGTGATTTTCGCTTCGCTTAAATCACTGGCCACGCCAGTGATGATTGGTTCTTCCATCGAACTTCCCTCCCGAGCGGTCCCAATCCATGTTCCCTCATCGTCGCCAAACGATGAGCGCACATGGAGTCGCACCCCGTGTCTTCTCGCAAACTCCACCGCGCGGATGTAGAGGACTTTCGCCCCCGACGCCGCCAGTTCCAACATTTCTTCATAGGAGACGTAATCGAGCTTCTTCGCTTTTGGTGCAATGCGCGGATCGGCACTAAACACCCCGTCCACGTCGGTGTAAATTTCACACACTTCGGCACCCAACACGGCAGCTAATGCCACAGCAGTGGTGTCCGATCCCCCACGACCCAGCGTGGTGATGTCTTTCGAGTCAGTGTTGAAGCCCTGGAAGCCCGCCACAATCGCAATCGCGCCCTGATCCAGAGCCTGTCGCACCCGGGTAGGGGTGACATCGACAATCCGGGCCCGGCCGTGATCGGCGTTAGTCATCATGCCCGCTTGGCTTCCGGTAAACGAGCGGGCATCCAAACCACGATCCCTGATCGCCATCGCCAACAGGGCCATGGCGATTCGCTCACCGGTGGTGAGCAGCATGTCCATCTCCCGCGAGTGGGGCTTTTCTGCCACCTGCAGCGCCAAATCGATCAATTCGTCGGTGGTGTCGCCCATCGCGGAGACGGCCACGACCACGTCGTGGCCTGCTTCTTTCGCCCGCGCAATGCGCGCGGCGACGCGCTTAATACTGGTGGCGTCGGCAACCGACGAACCACCATATTTTTGGACGACCAGGCTCACTCGTGAACTCTCCGGAGCTGTGCTGTGCGCGGGGCAGGGGAAATAACGCTTCTAGTCTAATTGGCCCACTGCCCACTCGAATGATCGAGGGGGGCCTCACACCTGCCGGCGGCCCAAAAACGCCCGGCCGAGCGTGACCTCGTCGGCGTATTCCAGGTCGCCACCAACCGGCAGTCCGCTCGCGAGCCGGGAGACCGTGAGGCCTGGCTGTTCCAACATCCGCTGGAGGTAACTGGCCGTCGCCTCGCCCTCCAAGTTCGGATCGGTGGCGATCACCACTTCGCTGATCACACCTTTTCCGACCCGCGCCATCAATTCGCGAATACGCAATTGGTCGGGGCCGATCCCATCAATGGGGCTTAGTGCACCACCCAAGACGTGATAGCGACCCCGGTATTCCCGGGTGCGCTCAATCGCCCAGACATCTTTTGCCTCTTCCACCACACACAACACCGCGTCATCTCGCCTGGTGTCCAGACAAATGTCGC